>JAFAUR010000435.1 GCA_019243205.1 Acidobacteriaceae bacterium
CATGCGGCGCACCTGCCGGTTGCGGCCTTCAGTGATGATAATTTCCAGAAACGTATATTTCGCCGAATCGCGTATCCTGCGCACGATTGCCGGACGCGTTATCCCATCGCTCAATTCAACGCCCGTTTCCAAATGCCGCAGCTGCTCATCGCTCAGAAGAGTAGACGCCTTTACCAGGTATGTCTTCGGGATTTTCCGTTCCGGATTCGTCAACGCTTCCGCCAGATCGTTATCATTCGTGAGGAGAAGGAGACCGGTCGTATCCAGATCGAGCCGTCCCACTGTCCCAACAAACTGGCCAACACCTTCAATCAGGCTGTAAACGGTTGGACGCCCCTGCGGATCGCGATAGGTTGTCACATAACCTTTAGGCTTGTAAAGAAGAACATAGCGGTGCTGCGCCTTCTCAAGCGGCTGGCCGTCAACCGTAACGCGATCCGAATCCAAATCAACCCAGTGGTCCGGCGTCTGAATCACTTTCCCGTTCACCTGCACGCGGCCACGGCCGATCCAGCGTCGCGCCTCAGTGCGCGACCCTAAGCCGGCCTTCGAGATCACTCGATCGAGTGTCTTCAGTTTGCGCCGGCGTTCACGGCTTTTCCTGGTCGAAGAGTTCCGTTCTGGCAATCCGCTCCCCCCGAAACATGACGATCGAGATTCGCTCCAGGTTGGAGATGTCCTGCGTTGGATCGCCTTCGAGCAGAATCAGCGAGGCATCGCGTCCGTTTTGAATGGAGCCGATACGGTTCTCCGCACACAATACTTTGGCCGCATTGTAGGTAGCCGCTTGGAGCGCCGTTGTGGCCGGAATTCCGGCTTTCACCCAGAGTTGCAGCTCCCTCTGAATGGTTGGACCATGTATCACCATCATGTTCCCGGCATCGCTGCCTGCTATAAGTGTCACACCAGCCTGGTACGCGTCCAGGAGATTGTGGTTCATAGTCTGCAGGAATTTGCGGAAGTGCTCGGGTTCGGTCCTCTTACCCTTTGCAAGCATCTCCCGGGTAGCATTCAAAAGGTCGGAAGGACCAACTTGTTGAACGAGTGTTCCGTCCAGCGGCTCGGGATTTCCGGTAGCTTGGGCCACGACTGCGTTGAAGACGCTCAGCGTCGGGTCATACGCGATGGCTTTTGCCTTCATTCTCGCAAAGACCGCAGCCGGTATATCGTCGCGCGTAGAGCCGTGTTCGATGCTGTTCGTCCCTGCATCCACAGCTTCGGATACATCGCCGGCATCACCGGTATGGGTAGCGGTCGGCAGGTTGTCCTTTTGCGCCTCCGCGATCACTGCGCGGTAAATCTGAGGATCCAGGTGGTTGAACAGTCCCCACTGTGCGCTACCGCTCTCCAGAACTGCCTTGATGCAATCAACATGGGCCGCTTTCAGCGCGTCAACCTGGCCCCGACCCTCGTCAGCGGATTTCGGCAGTCGCACGAACTCACCCTCGGCCGTCTTTCGCATCGATTCCGGGAAAGCCTTGATCAGCTCCGTCGGGTGACCGCCTTCAGCTGTAAATAATGGGCCACAAGAAAAGAATTCCGCCCCGAGATACGCGCCCGAATTCACTTCCTCGCGCAGCTTCAACGCGTTATCGAGCCAGTCGCCCGTGCTGCGCACCGCCGTGACTCCGCTGTAAAGATAGGCGGCGAGCCGACGCCTGACCAGGTTCTGATCTCCATACTTCTTGGCGTCCTTATAAACACCTCCCGGCGCGCCGATATGAACGTGCATATCGATCAAGCCAGGCATTAAAGTCTTGCCGGCGCTGTTGATCACCTCCGCGTCGAAAGGCTTGGTGTCCTCTGGCGCGGCGGTGAAAACTTCCGCTATTTTCCCGTTTTTCACCAGCACTGCGCCGTCTGGAATCACGCGCCCGTCGCCTATAAATATCCGGGCATGCTGAAACAAAATCGTCCGGCCGCGGCTTGCATTCCGCGCTAACACTCTTGCTTTCGAGATATTCTGCTGCGTGCGTACCTGGTAGGCGCCCATAACGATGAAGGGCGCTAGCACACCCAATACCCAGAGTTTGGCTGTGTTGCTGATCCTTTCTTCTTTCTCCCACCGAAACAGCTTCGTTCCGACGATCATGGCAACACAGAAAGTGATGGCCAGGCCGATCAAAGGCACCAAATTGGCCAGAAGCGACTCGCCCCCAATCATCAACGATTGGATGCCCTGATACAGGTAAGTCGCGGGCATGAATTGCGCGATCGATTGCAACCAAGTCGGCATGATGCTGGTCGGAAACGTCGCTCCGCTCAGAAAAAGCATCGGCAGATACAGGATCTGCGTCAGGATTCCAGCCTCCTGCGCCGAGTTAACTACGGCCGCGATAATCATGCCCATCGCTCGAAATGCAATCACGGCGACGCAGACGAAGACGAACACGGAGAGCACATTACGCGGCAAGGTCATGTGATAAATGGCGTGCGCGAACACGAAGAACGAGACGACCGAAGGAAGAAATGCAACCAGTCCTGAGACAAGTGAGGCCACTATGATGGGCGAAGCACCAACCGGGGCGACCTTGAATCGTCTCAGCACGTTCGTTTCGCGATCCTGCACGGCTCGCATGCCTGCGCCGAAAAAGCCATTGCCCAATACGCCGATGACCAACACGCTCGCAATAACTTGCGCCATGGCGGCGGAACTTTCCGATCCACGGAAGGTCTGCGCAAAGATGAAAAAAAAGGTGAGTGGAAACAGGTAGCTGAAGAACAGAACGGCCCGGTCCCGCGCCATCAGGCGCAGATTGCTTCTGATCTGGGCGATATACGGTCTCACTATTCGCGGAGCCTCCGTCCCGTCAATTCAATGAAGACATCCTCGAGCGTTGGCCTTTTCATGTGGATATCCGTCAAGCGCAGACCTTGCGCCTCAATCCACTTCACCAGTTCCACAATCAGCGATGCAGGCGAGTCACTCTGCATCGCCAGCGAGCGACCGTCATCATTCATCGAGTACTTTTGATGACGGAGCTTCTCAGGTAGCGCTTCAACCGGCATGGGATCGTTCGTTGTTACCTCGACCAGCGTTTGACCCAGGACGCGCTGCTGTATCTCGCGCGGGCTGCCCAATTCGATAATCTTGCCTGCATCGATAATCGCCACACGATCGCAGAGACGCTCCGCTTCTTCGATGTAATGCGTGGTAATCAGAATCGATCGTCGGTTCTCTTTCAACTCCTGGATTACGCCGTGGATTTCGTGGCGAACTTGGGGATCGAGCCCGGTAGTCGGCTCATCCAGGAATAGTAATGTCGGTTCGTTAAGCAGAGCGAGCGCGAGCGCTACCCGCTGCTTCTGACCGCCTGAAAGAGATTTGTAGAGTGCTTCGCGTTTATCCCAGAGTTGGAGCCGCTGCAGCAATTTGTCACGGTCGGTCTGTCGATCGTAAAAAGCGCCAAAGAGATCCAGCGCCTCATGCACTTTCATCTTGTCTGGGAGGTTCGTCGCCTGGAGACAAACGCCGATGTTGTTTTTTACTTCGCGTGTCTGTACGGCGGGGTCAAACCCCAGGACCGAGACTTTCCCGCTCGTACGGGGGCGAAGTCCTTCCAGGATTTCAATGGTGGTTGTCTTCCCTGCCCCATTCGGGCCCAGCAGCCCGAACACTTCGCCCTCGTCAACTTGGAGGTCGATTCCACGCACAGCTTCGAAGTCGCCGTAACGCTTGTGTAAGTCCTGAACCGAGATGGGCGGCGCAGCGCTCATAATCTCAGTACAGTATGAACGATGCATTTTTTGGTCTCAGGAGGTTGGTGACGAAGCGACGGGACGGCGGGACGGATCGCGTGCGTTGTCCGACGAACTCGGGAAACGAAGGAATGTGGACATCGTGGTTCATTTGATGTCACGGCGGTCGTTCAGGAATTTAAGGTCCTTCGGAAAACAAGCTCCCGGTACCGACCGCAATTCACCTCCACGGCCTCCCGCCGCTCAAAAGCGAGGAGGGCGCACCGGCGTGACTCAGCCCGTGTGATCGCGCTGAACGCAAGCTCTCACTATGATTTCGGACGCAACTGGGATCGTGGTGGCCACCCGGAACGCATCAATCAAAAAGCTGGCCACTAAGAATGAGGCCCGGCAGGCCTCCTGATTTTGGATATGGAGAGGCAACTCGTCCCCGCCTATCCGCTTGCTCCGAAGCCGAGTCGTCAGACGGTCGGTCGGCGCTTAGCGCCGCGTCAAAAAATCACCTTCATCGCCACCTGGAGTTGACGCGAAGAACCTGAATCGCCGGGTGGAAATCGTGTAGCGCTAATCAAACCGAAGGTCGCTGACCCCACCGTCGCATTCGGCTGATTGAAATTCGCCTTGTTTAGCAGATCGAATGCATCTGCGCGGATTTGCCATTGTATATTCTCTTTGATCCTGGTGTTCTTTACCAATGCGAAATCGAGATTCGAGAAACCGGGACCGATAATCACGTTTCGGCCGAGATTTCCAAAGGCATTCCCCTGGTTCACGAACACCGACGGATTCTGGATGTAGGTGACGAACGAAGGATTGCCGTTCGTTGCTGGCGTGTAACCGGTAACCACCGGACCTGTGACGTTCGGCCTCAGGGTTGCGGAACCGGTAAAGCTCGTATTCGTGGTATGGAAGTTAATCGGGTTACCGCTTTGAATCTGTTCGATCAGAGAAAACTCCCATCCCTCTACCAAGCGGTTTTTTCGAAATGGCAGGTCGTAGACTGCGCTCAAGACAAACCGGTTGCGGGCGTCGAAGTCGGATAAACCGCGATCACCCCGGATGTTGTTACTGTCCTGGATTATTGCCGCCGTAGTCGACTGAACATTGCGGGAGATTTCATCGATCGATTTCGACCAGGTGTACGAAGTATTGAATTGCAGACCATAGGAGAATCTTTTCTGAGCCGTCAGCCAGAGGGCATTGTAAGAGGAATTCGAATCGCTTTCAAAAACGATGATGTTGCCCAAAGGCTGTCCCGGATCAATGGGGCTAGAAAGCGATAGTCTCGGATAGGGTCGCACGCCGCCGTTTACAGGTTGGTTGTAATTACGCCCCACATTCAGGCCCGTTCCCTTATTCGCGAAATAGCCGACCATTAAACCGTAGTCCTTACCCAGTTCCTGTTGGATGTTGAAATTCCAGGACTGGACATAGGCATTCCTATAGTTGTGGGCCACAGATGTAGGCGCAACGCTTCCGGACGCAAGACTGTATGCGTTTCCGAAATTCAGATTTGTACCGGAGGTCGTGAACGTGACTGGAAGTGCGAAAGGCGGATTTGAAGCCAGGGGATTGACTAATCCAACAATCGGCTGATCGACAAAAATTGCGTAAGCGCTTCGAACAACAGTTTTGCCGGTCTTGAATGGATCCCACGCGAAGCCGACCCTCGGTTCGAAATTCAAAGCACTTTCGTTATAGGCTTTACTTGGCCCACCGTTGACTCCCACACGCCGCAGCGAATCTGTCACGGGATCGAATACCACGAACCGATTCTCCGCTTCAGTTGGTGTGCCGTTCCAGTCGTATCGCAACCCCAGGTTGAGCGTCAGAGAGGACGAGAGTTTCCAGGCATCCTGTATGAATGCCCCAAGCGCATTCACATAAACGCGAGCCGGCCGGTTTGAAGCGTTTCCGCTGAATAAGTTTGCCTGGTTGTTCAGAAACTCGGTGATCGTCGGAAAATTGAAGAGACCCGGCGTGGAACTGAAGCTATCGGCAATGACGTGGTAATACTGCGGGCCGAACCGGATGGAGTGATTGCCGTGAATCCAGCTGACGGTATCGGCCAATGTAATCGTGTCGTCGCCCCGCCCCTGCGGGAAGCCATTAATTCCGCCGAATGCAAGTATAGGGCTGGTCGTGTTCGGGATCGCGATCTGCGGCAGCCCGATAGCGGCATTGACACCGGTGTTCATGCCATAATCCGCGGCATTGAGCGTATTTTGCGCGGCGAAAACGATGTGAATCCGATTGAACCCGGCACGCGCTTCGTTGACAAGCGAGGGCGTAAGCGTCGCACTGTCATTCAGTGCTAACACTTGCCGCCAGCCCTCACGCATATCTCCGAACCCGGGCACGGTGTTGCCTTGTGTGGATGGCGGTTCACTTCTCAGATCGTGCTGCATCGCGTAGTACGCGTTGAAGCGATTCGAATCACTGAACTGCTGAGTGAAATTTCCGGTTCCCTGATAGATGTCGACCGGCGCGACCGCTGAACTGATGAACTGGTTCCCTGACGAGTTAGGAAGCGGAATAAGCGGTAACAACTTCTGAATCGTGGGATCGGTTACCTGCGCTCTCTGCGCCGCGCTCGGCACGGTGCTCGTCAAGGGGACGTTCTGCCTCTGGATCAGTCCTTCAAAACTCAAGTAAACGAACGTCTTATCCTTCTTGATCGCACCGCCGCCATCCGCGCCAAACTGGTTTCGTTTGAATGGCGCCTGTTTCTGTATCCCTGCCGGATTCCCGAAATTGCGGGCATCCATGGCGGAATTACGCAGGAAGTAATAGACTTCTCCGTGCAGTTGATTCGTCCCGGATCGCGTAGCAATGTTCACAATCGCACCGGCGTTTCTGCCCGACTCCGCGCCGTAGGTGGAATTGTCTACCTTGAACTCCTCAACGGTGTTGATGGTCGGCTGAAACACGATCTGATTTTGCGACATGTCGCTCATCTGAATGCCGTTGATCTGGAAATTGATCTCGTCTTCTCGCGCTCCAGCCGAGTTGAATGCGAAGGAACCCTGGCCGCGGAGAGGTGCGGTGAGAAAGCCGTTGGCGGGCGGCGTGACCGACCCCGGAATCAGCAGCGCTAGATCCACGAAGTGACGCCCGTTCAGCGGAATCTCCTGCACTGTCCTCTGGTTGATTACGGTTCCTACGGAAGTTGAACTGCTCTCAACCACGGGTGCCCCGGCCTGTACCTCCACGGTCGTGGAAGTCGCTCCGATCTTCATGCTGAAATTCTGCGTTGTAGTTGTTCCGACGGCGACAACGAGGTTGTTCGCGACCGCCGCCTGCATGCCTGAGGCCTGCACCTCAACCTTATACGTTCCGGGCAGCAGGCTCGGTATGGAGTACAATCCCGCGCTGTCGGTCTTGAAACTGCGGGTTTCCCCAGTTCCCAGATTGCTCACCTTTACCATGGCATCGGGCAGCGCAGCACCGGAGGGATCAGTAACGCTACCTTGGATGGAACCTGTGCTTTGTGCCAGCAGAGCGGAACCTAGCACGAGCAGAAGGACGAACGTCTTGAACACACGCATAGAACCAGACCTCCTGGACCGCGATTGATTGTCATTTTATGCGATCCGGACGTCGCCTGTAACATAACAATTCGCTAACAACTTGTAAAAACAAGGCGTGCCTAGAACACTTCCTGGGTCGCTGGGGTAAAACTATCGAGAGCGCCGAACCCAAAATTGTGGTGAGCAGTTACCGGGATCAAAGCTCTGCTACAGAGACGGTTTAGCGTTGCCTGCAACGTGGCGTAGCTTTGTTCGGTTCTGAACATAAACATTGCATGGCTAAGCACAACTGCCTTCGCCCCTGATTAAGTCCGCATACGTTTCGCGCGCTCGTGCTACAGAAACAGTCTTTCCGGACACCAGTAACTCCGGGGGACGGGGGCGGGAGTTGTAGTTAGACGAGAGTACAAACCCGTACGCGCCGGCTGTTCTGATTGCTAGTAAGTCGCCGGCTTGCACCGGCTGCATCTCGCGGCCGCGCGCGAAGAAGTCGCCCGTCTCACAGACCGGGCCCACCACATCGACGGCCTCTTCCGCTTCGCGCTGGATGGCGACGGGCTCAATCTCGTGATATGCCTGATAGAGTGCTGGCCGGATCAGGTCGTTCAGGGCGCCATCGACGATAACGAACTTCTTCGCACCGTTCGTCTTTACGAGCAGAACTCTTACCAGCAACACTCCTGCTTCGGCGACGATCGAGCGACCCGGCTCCAGCATCAGCGTCAAATCCAAGCCGTCTAATTTCCGCTTGATACTTGTGACTAGGCTGCTCGGGTCGGCGGAATGCTCGCCGGATCGATAAGCCACACCCAAACCGCCGCCCAGATCCAGGTACCGAATATCGATCCCGGAGGAGCGCAGATTGCGCACGAGTTCGATGGCTCTGTCCGCCGCTTCGAGCAGCGGACCGATGTCGACAATTTGCGACCCGATGTGGCAACTGACGCCTTCGACACGCAGACCGGGCAAGCGGCTTGCAACGTCGTACACACCCGGCGCGGACTTTATGTCAATCCCGAACTTGTGCTCGCGCAAGCCTGTTGAGATATACGGATGGGTGACAGCATTCACGTCCGGGTTGATCCGCAGCGCGACGGAAGCCTGTTTGCCCATCATGCTTGCCAGGCGTGAAATCGTCTCCAGTTCAGGTACGGATTCGCAGTTGAAGCTGTGGATGGAGCGTTCGAGCGCGAACCGGATCTCGTCTTCAGTCTTTCCGACGCCTGAGAAGACGACGGAAGCGGGATCGCCCCCAGCGGCCATAACGCGATACAACTCACCGCCGGAAACGATATCGAACCCAGCTCCCTCGGCCGCCAGAAGCTTCAGAATCGACAGGTTTGAGTTCGCTTTGACCGAGTAACAGATGCGGTGGCTCAATCCTGCCAGAGCTTCTTTATAGCGTTGGAAGCGCTGGGTAATGGCGGCCGCCGAATAGACGTAACAGGGCGTTCCGTAGCGTTCTGCGATGTGTTTGAGTGGAACTTCTTCGCATGCAAGCTCACCCTCAATGCGAGAAAACGATTCTCCGCTGACCATTTACTCTGTTTTTAAAGAACGCGAAGGGCAATCGCCGTCTGATCGTCGGTAAGCGGTGTAACCCCGCGAAATGCGTCGATATCGTCGAAGATACGATTCGTCAATTCCTGCGGCGTATCGCGCCAGTTCCCGGTTATGAGACGCTCCAGCCGCTCGCGTCCGTAATCTTCCGTGCCCGACAACTGATCTTCCACTCCGTCAGAATAAAGCAGCAGCAGGTCACCGGGTCGAGTGACGATGTCGATCTGGTCGTAATCCTGATCGTCCAATAGCCCGATCGGCACGCCCTCCACGCGGGATTCGATGAGTTCACCACTCCGAGAAAGAATCGGCGGAAGAGTGCCCGCGCTCGCAACGGTAAAAGTCGATTTTCGGGAATCCCACAAGACAAGGGACAAGGTCGCGTATTGAGCGTCCACCTTACGCTCGAGTAAAGCCTCGTTCAGAAGCTTCATCAGCTGGGCCGGAGTTCGCCTTCTTGGCGCCAGGATGCGAAGTAGACCGGAAATAAGGGCTCCATAAAGCGCTGCCGCCGCACCTTTACCGCTCACATCACCAAAGGCGATCAGCGTATATTCATCGCTGTGTTCGAAGAAATCGTACAGGTCGCCGCTAATCTCGCGAGCCGGTCTCGAACGGATTCCGACCTCGAGGCCGATAATGTCCGAAACCGTTCTCGGCAAGAGAACGGATTGCAGCTTATACGCCGCGCGCAAGTCCTGCTCCATGCGCTGTTCGCGCTTCGCGAGCTCTTCGTAAAGGCGCGCATTCTCGACCGAAGTAGCGATCTGAGGAGCGAGAAGGCTCAGCGCCCGAAGATGGTCATCAGTGAAGAAACTGAGGCGGATGCTCTCGAGGTCCATAACACCGACGACGCGATCGCGTAATACCAGAGGAACAGCGACTTCCGAAAGCACGTCGGGCTGAGTCGGAATATAGCGAGCATCCGCGCGTACGTCCGGTACCCGGATCACCTGGCGCGTCTGGGCGGCCGTTCCAGTAATTCCCTTCCCCAGCGGGATGATGTCGACCGTGTTTTGCTCGTCATAGCGCTGGCTGAAGCGGCATGTCAGAATGCGGCGGTCTTCGTCCACGAGAAAGATACTGAACGCATCGTAGTTGATCAAAGCGCGAACCGTAATGGCGATTTTCGTCAGAAGTTCGTCAATATCGAGGATCGAGCTGAACTCCTGGGACAGGTGGGCCAATACGCGCAAAGTACGGTTCTGCCGTTCTACGCGCCGGTACAGCCGCGCGTTATCGATCGAGGTGCCAACGCGGCTGGCGATGAGAACAAGCAAGGCCCGATCCTGCTCTGAAAACGCGTTCAGGCGCGTGGATTGCAGGTCGATCACGCCGACCAGTTTGCCGCGAACAAGCATCGGGACGGCGAGTTCGGCGCGGACGGCATCAAGAGCGTTCAGATATCGCGAATCCGTGCGGACATCGGGGACGAGAATCGGCTGACGCGAGGCGGCCGCGGCGCCGGTAATGCCTTCGCCGAGCCGAATCGAAAGGTTCTTAGCGACTTCATCACGATGCCCGATGGAATAGCGCATCCGGAGAGTGCGGGTGCGGTCATTGTAGAGTAGAATCGCGAAAAGCTCGTGAGGGATAACGTCCTTCACGATATCGGCGACGTTGGCCAGCAGCCGGTCGAGGTCAAGCGTTTCGCTGGTGACACTGCTGACCTCCAGCAGAAAGTCGAGCAGCTCCGCGCGCTCTTTGAAGCGCATTTCGGCTTTCCGAGGCGGCATCAATACCCGTTCATATGTTCTTGGCGGCTTTCGTTTGCCCGGACGGCAGTGCTCAGTTCCCGAAGGATCTTCATCCCGGAGCTGGTTCCGATCCGATTAGCGCCGGCTTCGATCATCGTCCGCAGGTCCGCGAGGCTACGAATACCTCCGGACGCCTTGACCCCGATGGAAGGACCGACAACAGAGCGCATCAGTCTGACATTATCCGCCGTTGCTCCCGCGCTCGAAAAGCCGGTCGAGGTCTTGACGAAATCGGCGTGCGCCTCCGCGGCCAGACGGCAGGACAGTGTGATCTCTTCTTGTGACAAAAGCGAGGTCTCAAGAATCACCTTGACCAACGCACCCCGGGAGTGCGCAAGCTCAGCAATCGCTCCGATTTCGCCGCGAACAATACCGAAATCTCCGGATTTGAGCGCACCGAGGTTTTGTACCATGTCGAGTTCACCCGCGCCTTCGTCTAACGCGAGCTCGGCCTCCCGCAACTTCGCACGGAGGCCATTAACGCCCAACGGGAATCCAATTACTGTGCAGACGCGGACGGTTGAACCGGCTAAAGCATCCCGCGCTGCCGCAACCCAGAAAGGATTCACGCAAACGGAGGCGAAGCGAGCGTCAGTGGCCTCGGCACAGAGCTCCAAAATGGCACTCCGGCTGGCATCCGGCTTCAGAAGCGTGTGGTCGATGATCGCCGCAACAGAGGTTGGGTCATCGAATATCTCTTCAGACGTCACGATTGTCGAATGTGGAGGGACGAGGGCCGGCTGGACATTCATACCCTCGCTGCTAAAGGATATCACGCTGCATGATATTCAAAAGCAAAAGCTTACGACCTGAAATCCGTCTGCTAACGCACGACGAACTTACGTGCTCAAACCGATTTACTTCGGTTGGCTAAGCCGCTTGAAGTACTCGGCGACAGCGCTCCGATAGCTTTCCGGGGATTGTTCTGGCGCGCCGGTGCGCGCTCCATTGGCGGCTCCGTTCTGGGCCATGCGTTTGCTCAGTTCCATCTCGAGCCTTTCGAGGCTAGTTGCCACGTCCTGGTTGATGCGCGTGTCGAGAAGTCCGGCTTGGGCGCCCGTCAGGTGATGCAGGTTACCGAGAACCCCGTCGATGTAGCCGTAGAGCGCGCGGTCATGCGGATCAATTTGCCCGCGCAAACCGTTCAGTTCTCGAATGGCATTTTGCACATCGCGGGGATCAAATCCGCGATCCGCGGAACCTTGTCCGAGAGCGTCAGTCGGACCACCGCGCGGGCTCCAGGTACCGTTTCCGCCACGCTGGCCATTTTGGGGGTTTCCGTTCTGCGCGCCGCCCTGGTCTCCGCGTTCAAGCTGGTCTCTCAATTGCCTGATCTGATTCAGAGCTTCCGCGGTGTGATCGTCTTTACCGGATCCCTGCCCCCCCGGTTGGTTGTTCAGGGCGCTTTGTACGCCGCGTAAGTCGCGGCTGAGTTGATCCACTCCGGCGGTCACACTATCTTCCATCCCGATATTGCGGTCTCCGTATCCCTGGCGAATCCATTCGGCATTTTTCTGCATTCGCAGCGCCAATTCTTTCTGTTCGGCTTCGGAAAGCGCACGCCGCATTTTCGCGGATGCGTCGGGGCGGGTCCCGGACATATTCTCAGCCTGCTGACCCATCTGTTTTTCCAGTTGTTCCAACTGGGCGGCAAGGCGTTCCTTTTCCGCAGCCAACGTCTTCTCCTGCTCGGTGGCATTGTGAGTCGGCTGCATCTCCTGCTGCCAATAACGACGCCTGAACCCATAACCGAAACGCGTGCTGTTCGGATCGTTCATTTCCGGCATCGCTTCACCGCTGTTCTCAGAGGGCTGGCCACCGAAGTTCCGAGCAGACTGCCAATCGCGCCCACGCTCGTCGGACGAGCCGTTGCCGTACATCTGTTTCAGGCGGTTGGCTAGCTCCTTTTGCTGATTGGCAATCTCCTGCGCGCGTTCCGCGAGATCGCCTACTGAACTGCCCGCCTGATCGTGAAGCATGCGGTTCAGCATGTCCTGGGCTTCTTTCAGCTGCGAAGCGGCGCGCTGTTGTGCTGTCGCATCCCGCTCAGTGACCGCCTTGCGCATTTCGTTTTCTGCTCGTTCGAGAGCCCCGGTGGCCTGCTTGAGAGCATCGCTCATTTGCTGATTCTGGGAATCGCGGCCGCTACGGCTTGAAGAGCGGCTGGAAGCCGACGAAGAAGATCCGCCACTACTCGATTGCGAGCCGCTCGATTGCTGGCTTTGGGAGCTTTGCTGGCCATTCTGCGAATTCTGCGCCAGCTGCTGCATCTGTTGCCGCAACTCCTCTGCTTCGCGCCGTAGCTGCTCCTCCTCCCAGCGCTGTTCGAAGTCCTGCTTTTGAGCGTTCTGGGCCGCCAGTTCCTGCTGACGCTTCGCCAGCATCTGCAGCTTCTCGAAGGCTTCATCGATGGCTTTCTGTTGATCGCCACCTCCAGCGGAGTCGGGCGATTGACCCGTCTCGTACTGGTTCTTGCTGGTGTCGAGTTCGAGATCGAACATACGAGCCAGATCGCGCTGCGCTCCATTGCCGCCGGCACCGCCCCCAGAACGCTGGCCAAAGGCAACCTGGATGTCGCGGAACAGTGCTTCCGCGCGCAACAAACCTTGCAGCGCTTTCTGCTCAGGCGCTAACGCGTCCTGCCACTTAGCCGGTCGCAGCTGGCTCGCCGCATTTGACATATCGACCGACGACTGGGTCATCAGGCGCGAGAATTCGGTGAATTGAGACCCGCTTGCACCTAACTCGCGGCTGGCCATACGCTCGGCCAAGGTTCTCGCCTGTTCACCGAGCTTGCCCTGAAGATCGGAAAGGAAGCGGGCATCCTCTTGCAATACAGCCTTTGCTTTGCCCGAGTCACGGAGTTCATTGAAAGTGGCGGCGATGATTTGCTTCTGGCGTTCGGAGATGTTGCTTGGATCGCCTCCACCCATACCGCCCATTCCTCCACCGCCCGCCTGCTGCGACTGGCTGAATTTAAAGTCGAATGGCTCGGTTTGAGCGAATATCATCTCGCTGCGGGATGTAGTTTTGGCGTCACGAGCCGTCGCATACATGCTGACCAGGTCGCCGGGTACGACTTTGAAATTCTCGAAATAGAGGGTCGATTTACCTTCGGCCTCTCGCACGCCTTTCTGCTTGAGGAGAGGGACAACCTGCTCCGGCCCGCCATTCACGGTGTAGTGAAGATCGAGACCATTGATGCCGAAGTCGTCGGTCGCGGAAATCGTTACCGGAACTTCTTCGATGATGCTCACGTGCGGATCGCGACCCGGGTTGACGATTTTAACTGTCGGCGGCTCGTCTTTTTTCGCTTCGATGAAGTAATCGTCGCTGATGCGAATGGTCTCGCCGCTATCCACTGCCGCCACGTGATAGGAGCCGTCCTTCTGGATGGAAAGGCTCGCCGTCACCCAATTTCCGTCGACATGACGCAGCGGGAATTTCTCGCCGCGTTCGGTTACGAGAAGCCCGGCATCGAGCGGGCGATCGGTAAGTACGGCAATATCGGCCTCAGTGCCCTGCACAGCGCGAATGTCGCCGCCGGGATCGTTGACGACATCGGTCAAACCGAGGCCGGAAGGATAGTGAAGGGCCACGCGCACGCGCCGGATTGCGGGCAGGTCCTTCACGTTAATCGTGAAGTGACGCGATTGGGCGCCGTCTGCCTGGACATAGTATTCGACCGGATCAGACAAACCCGCAAATACAAACCGGTACTTGCTGCCGTCAGACCTGGCCTGCATCGGGATGGTTTCCCATTTCAGGGCGTTGCCGAATTTGGCGTGCAGTATGACGCGCTGTGCAGAGAATCCGGTCAGCTCAGCGGAAATTGCCTGGTCGGAACGCCTTCGGATAGTCTTATCCCCGGGCTGAACAATGATGTCGTAGACCGGCTTCTTTCCAGCGGCCGCTCGCCCGGTCCAAAGCAATGATGCCCCGTAGCCCCAATAACCGGGAGCAAGGGTGATTAGCAGAACCAGACAGACAAATGCAGCAAGGCCAGCGCCGGCAAATGCAACCGCCCGCCGAGTATCGAACGTTTCGGTAGCGTGATACGTATTTGCCACCCGGAGCGCATCCTCCGCCAGCAGTTCGGTAAAGGGATTCGCGGGGTCGGGCCGCTCGGTAATCGTAGTTAATCGTTGCTTCAGTTCTGGCACGTGACCTTCGACCATGCTGGTCAACGTGCGCCTGTTGATTCGAAGAAGCGGGATCGCTAGCCCGAATGCGAGGGCGCCGGCTAGGGATGCGAAGAGAAGAATTCGCAGCGGGAAAACAATGCCTGTCGCAAACTGGTTGCGGTTCGCTATATAGACGAACAGCACCGTCAAAAACAGTGCGAGTCCCGCGACCAGCGCGGCACCCCGCGAGGCGACGATCGCGCGCAGCCTCAGCTCCAGCTTGCGGAGGTACAGATTCAAGGATTCGAGCGCCGTCATACCTTCTGCGTTTCTCCTCTCAGATACCGTGTCCCGAAGATCGATTCGACCAGAGCAGTCACAAGCAACAGGATCATCATCACTTGCCACAAGCTCCGGGCTTGAGTACGCCTCTCGACAGATGCAGATTCCGCGCTGGAAGTCGTACTTCCAGTATTGCGCCACAAATCGAGGGTCTCGCTTGGCACTGTAGTCAGGTCGGATTCGCGGCGGTCGGCGTTTGCGGCGACTAGCAATCGCTGGCCATTCGGACGCTGAATGTCATAGAATCCACTCCTTCGGAGCTCGTAGGCGGCGGCGCTGCTTGCTTCTGCGAGAGAGAGTTCATGGCGACCATCCGGTCCGATCACATCGGCCGCAGTTCCGCGATCCCGATCCCGACGGAGTGTGATCGCCGTCCCAACTGGCACACTCGAAGGCACGCCTTCCGTTCCAGCAAGATAATGGCCAGTTTGCACAGCGAACGGAACGTAGGAAGAGTGCAGAGGGAAATCGTTCGTAGAGTTGTCGATCGAAGACGCGAAGATCAGCACTCGTCCTTCTCCCATCGGCTCGTCGATCACAAGCGGCGAGCCGTCGGCAAGCCTTGCGAGCACGCGGGCATCGGCTTTGGGAGCGAGACGCGCGGCGCGCAAGAACTGAACGTTCTCGAATCTCCCGACGCCGAGAAGGGCCGGACTTTGGTTGTCCACGTACCCGGCGCCCTGCACCTGACGAAAGTCGTTAAAGCGATCGCTGGAGAGAGGGACGCGACCTGACCCAGCGCTGGCCGACCCCAGGACGACGAGCACGCCTCCTCCGTGGCTCACATACGAGCAAAGCGAGCGGGCCAATGCGTCTTCGAGATCTCCGACATCATTCAAAACGACGTACGCATAATGGGTGAAATCCGTGCGGGAGGCCTGCTCGATGGGCTGGGTCTGGACCACGAGACCCGTGTTCGGGGTCGATTCGATCGCGGCTTTGTAGTAAAGCGCACCTTCGCTCCGGCCACGCGCATATAAGAAGAGAACGCGGCGCGGGTCAGACCGCTCGACTGAAAACGAAAATGTGTCATCACGAGGCAGGCTGTCTGCCGAGTCGATCTTCACTTCACCTTTGTGGGATCCATAACCAACATCGAACCCGACGAACTCAACCTGACCGCGGCCGTTCGCGGCTACATTGACTGCCTTGCTATCGACAACTCTTCCGTCGAGGTATAGGGACAGCTTTCGCGTTGATGCCGCGGTTTTCCAGCCGGAAACGATCGCTGTCAACCGATTCCGCTTGGCGTCATAGACGTGGGCCGGCGTGGTAACACTTTCGACCGCCCAGTTGGGAGCATTTGCCGGGCCGATAGGGTGCAAGCTGAGCGAGGTGTGCGATCCGAGTTGAAGGTCGCGGAAACTTGCCGGCATTCCCGATTGCTGCATGTCGCTGACGAGATGCACCGAGAGCTGCATGCCCGAGGATTGTTCCATTACGCGGAGAGCCCGAGTGAACTCTCCGTACGAGGTCGTGTTGTCCGTGGGCCCGATGCTCTGAACGGCGGCCTTCAGGAGAGCGTGATCCATCTCCGGCTGAGTTAACGTTTCGATGTGTGAGTCGAGAGCCACAACCTCTGCTAGGCTGCGTGCCGGAAGAGCATCAACGATCCGCTGCGCTTGAGACTTTGCGTTTTCCAGGCGATTCCCAGAGCGCATGCTGAATGAGTGATCGACAGCAACGACAGTCAAGGTACGCCGTTTTGCGGCAGAGGCAGTCTCGTTGACGTAAGGATCGGCGAAAGCCAGCGCGAGAAGCACGATTACCGCGAGCCGAAGCGCGAGGAGGGCCAGGTATCTGAGGCGCCGGTGACGAACGGAACTCTGGACGCGCCGTTCGAAAAACATCAGCGAGCTGAACGGTTGCGGATTCCTCTGGAACTGGCGAAGCAGATGCAGCCAAAGCGGTAATCCCGCCACCGCCAATCCGGCCAGGAAGAAGGGCGATAGAAAACCCATGGTCAGACTCGCCCTTCCCGGATGCGGAAGTAATCCCGCAAAGTCGAATCCAAGGGAGCATCCGTACGCACAAGGAAGTAGTCCAGACCGGCGCCCTGCGCGCGTGAACGGAGTTGCGCGATATGATCGGCTATTTTGGCGCGATACTCGTTGCGCGCATACTCGGGCGAAGCCTCCAGCGCGTCTCCGGTTTCCATGTCTTCGAGCAAGACCGGACCCGGCAGCCTGGGCTCAAGCTCAGCCGGGTCGAGGACGTGCAACAGGATCACTTCATTTCCGCGATAGCGCAGCGGTTCCACGGTGCTGATTATCGTCTCGGGAGCTTCGAAGAAATCCGAAAGAAGAACCGTTATGCCGCGACGCTTCAGCAGTTGTTGCAATTCGAAAAATGGACGTTTGAAGTTTGTCCGTTTCCCTAGAACCGCCTCATCGATTCCGTGCAGCAGCCGCACTAACTGTCCTTGTCTGGATGAGGGTTGCACCAGTCGGACAACGTCGTCATCAAAAACGATCAGGCCGGCGCTGTCACGTTGCAGATGGGCGAGGTAGACGAGCGCCGATGCCAGGTACTTTGCGTAATCGAATTTTCGAACGGCCACGGAAGTGAAACCCATGCTCGCGCTCGCATCCAGCAGGATCATCAGCGCAGTATTCGTTTCGCCCCGGTATCGTTTCAGGTATGCTTTTTCGGTTCGCGCGAAAACGTTCCAATCGACGTGCCGGAGGTCGTCGCCCGGCGTGTAGGCGCGGTATTCCGCGAACTCCTGGCTGAATCCAAAATCAGGCGAACGGTGCAGACCGGCGACGAAACCTTCCACGACCGTCTTGGCGATCAGCTCGAGATTAGATATCTCGGCCAGAACTGCCGGGTCGAGAAAACGATTTGCTTGGACGGTAGCCGGCACGAGATTTCAGTCCTTCTTCGTGAGCGCAGCGATCAGGCCTTGGGCGCAGGCTTTGCGTCAAGCAGTTTGCCCAGGATATCGTCGGACGTCTGACGGTCCGACTCGGCGTGAAAATTCAGCAGCACCCGGTGCCGCATCACCGGAATTGCGAGCGCCCGGATATCTTCATAAGCTACATGGAACCGCCCTTGCATCAGAGCCCTGGCTTTGCCGGCGAGGATTAAAAACTGAGCGGCACGAACACTCGCGCCGAAATTGACGTATTTCTTAATGAACTCCGGGCTGCTGCCGTTTGGACCGGGCCGAGTGGCGCGAACGAGCTCGATGGCGTAGCGGACGACCGATTCGGCAACCGGAGTCATGCGGACGAGTTGTTGAATTTCCCGGATCTCTTCTCCGTTTGTCACAACTTGCGGCTCCGGAATGTGCGTCGTCGTGGTCAGGTCGACAACTTTTAACTCGTCTTCGGCAGAAAGATAATCCAGCACGGTGTTGAACAGAAAGCGGTCGAGCTGCGCTTCTGGCAGAGGATACGTGCCTTCGAGTTCAATCGGGTTCTGTGTGGCGAGCACGAAGAATGGCGGTTGAATCGGGTAGTGATGGCCGCGAACGGTGCAGGAGAGCTCCTGCATCGCTTCGAGCAGCGCCGATTGCGTTTTGGGCGGCGTACGGTTGATTTCGTCGGCCAGCAGGACGTTCGAAAAGATCGGCCCCGGGACGAATGTCCAGGTCCGATGCCCGCTTGCGGGATCTTCTTCGATGATGTCCGTTCCCGTGATATCAGACGGCATCAGATCGGGCGTGAACTGAATTCGATTGAACTTCAGGCCCAGCGCTCGGGAAACCGTACGAACGAGTAATGTCTTGGCTGTCCCAGGCAGTCCGGTAAGCAGGCAGTGGCCGCCGACAAAGAGCGAGATCAGTACGCTCTCAATAACTTCTTCCTGTCCGACGATGACCTTTTGCACTTCGCGCTTTATGGACGCCTGGACATCCTGAAAGCGGCGAACGCGCGCTCTGATTTCGCTCGAATCTGCCGAGAGTTCGGTTGTTGTGATGGTGGACATTATTGACTCAGTTGCAGAAGAAGTTGTTGGGCAGGCTTGAAGGCGGGCGCTGCTTCCAGTGCTAACACGACCTGATCTTTCGCCTCATCGCGCCGGTGCGCAGCATTCAAGGCTTTGGCGAGTTCATAGTGGGATTCGGCGGTATCCGTAGGCTTCAGTTCCAGCGCCGCTCGGTATTCGCGAACCGCTCCGATCGCGTCGCCGCTGTCCAACAGAGCTGCCCCATAGCGCCGGTGCACCTCTTCATCTTCCGGATAGATGAAAGTGACTTTTTTTAAGGTGGTCATGGCTGCCGGGGTCTTACCGGTCTCCAACTCGAGGCGGGCGAGCTTTTTCAATAGCTCGACATCGGTTCCCCCAGTGTCGCGATAGCGCTCCAAGTGGGCAATAGCTTCGGGTTTCTTGCTTTGATTCAGGTAGCAGGTCGCCAGCAGCTCGTAATCGCTGTTAGCGGCAATGTAATCCGGATAGAAATCACGAACCGCCAGAGCCTGCCTGATTGCCTCGTCGTTCTTGCCCTCTTTCAGGCTCGAATAGGCGGACTTGAGCCCGTTCCTCCA
>JAFAUR010000682.1 GCA_019243205.1 Acidobacteriaceae bacterium
AGGTCCCGGGCATATCGGCTTTCAGGATGACTTGTTTGCCTTCAAAGAACTTGCGCAATGTCAGTTCGTTCTCAACAGTATCGAGGCGTATGGCAGGATTCGCAGCTTTGCCCGTCGATGAGAAAAGCGCAAGTATGACAGCAAGCGGGAAAGCGAGTTTAGCCCAAGTTCGTCACGGGACCGTCGAAAAATCGGCTAAGCCGTTCAGAATCAGTTCAGGCTATGGCCGAGTCTACACTACATTCGCGATCAAAATGGAAACGCTCGGGCAGGCTGAGCCCAAGCTGATGCAGCAGGGATTTCTGTTCCGCATCCGGTTCGGTGATGCGGCGCAATCGGATCTCGCGGCCATCGGTGGTGGGCAGGACGACATCGGCGCTCTGCAGTGTGGAAAGCAGGGCCAGAGCTTTCATCGGCGAAAACGGCCGCGCGTTATCGACGCCGCTCACCGACGGCTTCGGAATGATCGCGGGCCGGCTTTTCAGCATGTGTTTCAGCGTCACCCAGAGCGCGTAGCCGAGAAACGCCACCATCACATGCGCCTTGACGCGGGGTTCCTTCTGATGAAACAACGGCCGGATGGACAACTCGCTCTTCAGCGCCCGAAACGAAGCCTCGGCCTCGGTCAACTGCATGTATTTGGCCCATAATTCGTCGGCCGCTTCGGCGGCGAGATTGGTGCGCAGCAGATAAGCTCCTTCGCGCGCTTCCCGCCAGTGCTTACGATCTTCCTTGATCTGCCAGAACAACCGCATGCCCTCCGTGCTTTCGCGCAGACCGGCTTCGTACAGATCGTTGACCTGCGGATGCCGGGCCTGTATCTTTCCCAGGCGCCGTTCCATCTTGTTGCGGTCCTTCAACCGCCCCGTAGAGATCGTTTTTTCCAGACTCTTGAGCGCCTTTTCCATGCGGGATGAGAAACGGCCGCGGATGGCCTTCTCCTTTTCCCTGCGCGCCGCCGTGCGGCACAGCACGTAGGTTTCCTCGCCCTGCGGAACGGCGATCTTCTTCACTTCCACTTCCGGCCGCACCTGCGTCCAGTTTTCTTTATCCAGCAGCTCCGCCTCGAACTCTTTCATCTGACTGCGCGCGGCGCCCACCAGATACTGCCCGCCCCGTTTACGAATGGCCGCCAGATTCTCCTCGCTCACAATGCCGCGATCGAAGACCCACATGCGCCGCGCTTTGCCATACTTGCGCTCGACCATGCGCAGGATCGTCTCCATCGTCGAGACATCGGCGCGGTTGCCGTCGAAGGTCTCGTAACTGAACGGAAATCCTTCGCTGTTGACAATGAGCGCAATCACCATCTGCTCGCAGTCCGGACGATGATCCCGCGAGTAGCCGCGCCGCATCATCGGATTCTTCTCCGCCGCGCCTTCCACGTACGTGCTCGTCAGGTCGTACAACAGCACGTCGAATTCGGCCCCGAACAACTCGCCGTAACGCTCTTTGAGATGCCGCTCCAGCTTCGTCTTGTGCGGCAGAATGCGATCCAGGCAGCGGTAGAGGCGCGTGTCATTGACCTTGCCCTCTTCGATGCCGAGCAGATCGTCCAGCGCCGTCGAGGGATACCAGCGCTGCTCGACGGCCAGTTCGCTGCCCGGCGCGCATAACCGATTGATCGCCAACAGCGCCGCGACGCGAGACCACGGCACGTCGGCCAGCTCATGATCCAGTGCCGCTTGAAAGAATCGATCCAGTGCCAGCCGTTTCCACAGCTCCAGTCCCAGCCAGCAGGCGCCGAACTGACGCGTTCGTTCCAGACGCACTTTGTTCAGCAGCACGCGCGCCACCTGTGGATCGTCGGCCGGCGGCTCTACGTGCGAGGGGAATAGTTTCAGCTGTTCTGCTTCGCCCTGCTCATTGAAGACCTCGACCGTTTTCAGCCAACGCGCCTGCGTCGAGCTGTTCAGTTCGCCGAGATAGCACAGCGTCTTCTGCCGCGGCCCGTCGGCGCTGCGCACCGTTTCCACCAGCGACCAGTAAGTGTGATCCTTGCCGTCCTTATTGCGATGGTTCGGCCGCAAAAACATTCTGAGCTGATCCTGTCACCACGCGCACCACCGCGACAAGAGGGTAGGTCTACACTACATCGGATTTTCCAAACACGCCGATTGCAAATAGGGCATTTACGCCGGCCGAACCTTCGAAAATCGCTGATTCCAACGATCTCGTGACGAACTTGGGCTAATCTGCTCTGCTATGAGATGAATGGTGAGACTTTGCCGCCTGAGCATGGTTTTCCGGTTCGGTTGATTGCCCCGGGCTGGTACGGCATTGCCAACGTCAAGTGGCTT
>JAFAUR010000889.1 GCA_019243205.1 Acidobacteriaceae bacterium
GCCAGAGGAGTTTCGATCTCCCTTTGGATGGCACGCTTCAATGGCCGCGCGCCGTAAACAGGATCATAACCGGTTTGTACTAGCCGAGTCTTTGCCGCGTCCGAGAGTTCCAGCGTGATGTGCCGTTCCTCCAACCGCGCCCGCAGACCCCTCAGTTGGATCTCTACGATCTTTTTCAGCTCTTCCTCGCTCAAGGCATGGAAGACAATGATTTCGTCCAATCGGTTTAAGAATTCCGGCCGGAAAGCCTGCCGCAACTCCGAAAGCACCGTATCCTTCATCCTTCGGTACTCTTCGCCTTCGAAGCCGCCCCGGTATTCGAGAATACGATGACTGCCGATATTCGAGGTCATGATGACGATCACGTTCTTGAAATCGACCGTCCTCCCTTGCCCATCTGTCAGACGGCCATCATCCAGGACCTGCAGCAGCGTATTGAATACGTCGTGGTGCGCTTTTTCGATTTCGTCGAACAGCACCACTGAATAAGGACGACGCCGCACAGCCTCGGTCAGCTGCCCGCCTTCGTCATAGCCGACATAGCCCGGGGGCGCGCCGATCAGCCGTGACACCGTGTGTTTCTCCTGGTACTCCGACATATCGATGCGGATCATCGCGCGTTCGTCATCAAACATGAATTCCGCGAGGGCGCGGGCAAGCTCCGTTTTGCCGACACCCGTCGGGCCTAGAAAAATGAAGCTACCGATCGGCCGCTTCGGATCCTTCAACCCGGAACGAGCTCGAATTACCGCTTCCGCGACCGCCATGACGGCCTCGTCCTGCCCGATGACGCGTTTGTGCAACTCGTCCTCGAGCGCCAGCAGCTTCTTCATCTCGCCTTCCAGCAGTTTCGAGACGGGCACGCCGGTCCAGCGGCTGACAACTTCCGCGATATCCTCTTCGTCGACCTCTTCTTTCAGAAGCCGCGTTCCGCCTTCATTCGCGGCAACCCGCGCCTCCTCGGCGTTCAACTGCCGTTCGAGTTGGCTCAATTGGCCGTATTTCAATTCGGCGGCTTTGTTCAGGTCGTAGGCGCGTTCCGCCTTCGCGATCTCGATTTTTACGTTGTCGATCTGCTCCCGAATCGCGCGCACCCGTTGCACCGCTTCTTTTTCGGCCTGCCACTGCGCTTGCAGCGCGGTAGTCTCGGTCTTCAGTTCCGCAATCTCTTTCTCGATGCGCGCCAGCCGGTCCTTCGAAGTAACGTCCGTTTCCTTCTTCAGCGCCTCGCGCTCGATCTCGAGCTGCATCGTGCGCCGCAGCCGTTCATCGAGCTCCGCCGGCATCGAGTCGATTTCGGTCCGCAGTTTGGCTGCCGCCTCGTCCACCAGGTCGATCGCCTTGTCGGGCAGAAAACGGTCCGTGATGTAGCGGTTGGAAAGAACCGCGGCCGCTACCAAAGCCGTATCTTTGATACGGACGCCGTGATGGAGCTCGTACCGCTCGCGCAGACCGCGCAGGATCGATATCGTGTCTTCTACCGTGGGCTGATCCACGAAAACGGTCTGGAAACGTCGTTCGAGCGCCGCGTCTTTCTCGATATGCTTGCGGTACTCATCCAGCGTGGTAGCGCCAATGCAATGCAGTTCGCCCCGCGCCAGCATCGGTTTCAGCAGGTTCCCAGCGTCCATCGCGCCTTCCGCCTTGCCGGCCCCCACCACCGTATGAAGCTCGTCGATAAATAGAATGATGCGCCCTTCCGAGGCTTGTACTTCTTTGAGCACGGCCTTCAGCCGCTCTTCGAATTCGCCGCGGAATTTCGCTCCGGCGATCAGCGCACCCATGTCGAGCGCCACCACCTGCCGGTCTTTCAGGCCCTCGGGAACGTCCCCGCGCACAATACGCTGGGCGAGACCTTCGACGATCGCGGTCTTACCGACGCCCGGCTCGCCGATCAACACCGGATTGTTCTTCGTTCGGCGCGAAAGCACCTGGATGACCCGGCGGATCTCTTCATCACGTCCGATGACGGGATCCAGCTTGCCCTTCGCAGCCATGTCGGTCAGATCGCGCCCGTACTTCTGGAGTGCTTCGTACGTCGTTTCGGGATTCTGCGAGGTCACCCGCTGGTTCCCGCGCACCTCCACCAGCGCCTTCATCAGGCGGTCGCGCGTCAGCCCGAATTCACGCAAGATGCGCCCCGAAGCGCCCCGGTCTTCGGAGATCGCAAGCAGCAGATGTTCGATCGAAACGTATTCGTCCTTGAGCCGCTTCGCCTGCTCCTCTGCGACATTAAAGAGCTGAGACAACCGGCTTGTGATGTAGA
>JAFAUR010000259.1 GCA_019243205.1 Acidobacteriaceae bacterium
TCCCAATTGTGCTACTCAGTTGCTAGCTTTGGTGTCAGACGCAATCCGGTAGTCGGCCCCCTCCAACCTACTACACGGTAATTGCTTGCGAAACTTGATCTTACGCGTGAAACGCCGAGTTCTCAGGCCATTGATTTAGAAAATTCACGCGATTACGCTGGGAATTATGAGAGGCCGCCCAAGATCGTCCGATCGGTTATGGGTGGAGCAGTGTGCCAGCATCGGCATCGCGAAGACCACAGGCGGACCGCTGATGTCCGTTGTCCCCGTGAATCTCTCTGATCGCTTCGGTAAGAGCGCGCTCCACCGCGTTCCGGTCACGGTCACACAACTCCCTGGCGGCGGCGTTAGGCCCTGGTTCATCGTGAGCGATATCTGAAGCCCGTCTTGCGTAAGCACGCCGATGGCAGCAAACTTGATATATGCTTTTCTATTGAGTTTATCCATACGTAGCGTACGACATGAGGCCCTAGGCGGGAACCCCGTTGGTTTATTTCGGGTGGACGTTAGGGCGACGCTCGAATCTCGTGAAGTGTAGCAGACAATGAAACTTCAATCCGTACCAGGATACCCGTCGAACATTTCCTTGAATGGATCCCCCACCAACTTAGTGATAAACCTCACACCCAGCGGAAACTACCAGATTGCGCGTGCTCTAGTTCCTGGTGGAGCACCAGAGCACGAGTGTGAAGTTTTGTTTGAAGGCACAAAAGAGGAGTTGCTGGCATTTTGGTCTCAGCAGATCGAAAAGGTTTTGCCTGATTTCTTCCAAGCAATAAAGGATTTTTCTGATTTCAGGCCGCTGGGGTTCTACCTTGAGTGGGAGGTGCCAGGCCAGCCTACATGACTGTGTGGACTTCCGTTGGCGGGGCCTTCCGCTGTTTTTTGGGGTGAGCGATCGACAACCACAGATTAGTAGTGCGCGGGAGGGGGAGGGGGCGTGTTCAGCGCTGCCATGCGAGCCGCGTGGCCAATCTTCCATTGATCGGGCAGCCAATCAGATAACTCGCTCATTTTCGCCTGAGGCAGGTTCATCAACAGCTGCGTAAGGTACAACTGGGGATCGACCTCATGCCGCCGGCAAGTGCTGGTTAAACTGGCCAGAATCGCCCCCGTTCGGCCTCCGCGTTCGTTACCAACAAATAGAGAATTTTTCCGGTTGAGCACCACCCGCTTCATCTCGCGTTCGGAAACGTTGTTATCGATAGGAACTGCACCGTCACAACAAAATACGCTCAGCTCAAACCATTGGTTCAGGACGTAGTTCACCGCTTCCGCCATGGGGTGCTTGGGCAAGAGCTGCTGTTTCCAATCGAGAAGCTTCTCCCGCAGCTTGGCCAGTACTGGAGCCGATTGCGCCTGGCGTAATGCTAAGCGTTCCTCCACAGAGAAATGTTTGGCCTGCCGCTCCACAGCAAACAAAGCGCCGATCAAATCCACAGCTTCGCGCGCAATCTCCGGTGCTACTTTCTCGGCATCAACGAGCTTTCGCCTGGCGTGGCTCCAACAGCCCGCACGTGTGATCTCATTGCCCGCTACCACCCCGTCATATCCGCCATAGGCATCGGCCAACAAAGTCTGGCGGTAATCACCGAGAAAATGTTTTGGTCCGTCCCGTCCTCGATTTAGGGTGAAGTGAAAAACATTGTAGGGATTCGCCGTATCCCCCACATAGACCCACATTCTTGCCGATTGCGTCTTGCCCTTGCTCAGCATGGGCATAATGGTGTCGTCAGTGGCCACCACATGCGATTGCCGCACTCTATCACCCATCAACTTGTACAAGGGCTCCACCAGATCGGCTACATCGCCACACCAGATCGACTGCGTGGACCGCGAGATCTCAAATCCTTGTCGTTCAAAAATGTCTTCTAACCGATACAGCGGCAGGTAATCAGAGAACTTGCTGGTAATGATGTAAGCCAGTAATCCCGGCCCAGCCATGCCCTTGTCAATGGCCGTTTCAGGCTTCGCGGCCACTTCCATGCGCGGATTTTCGCCGGCCTTCTCGCATGGTATACAGGCATACTTTTTGCGTATGTGCTGAATGCGCTCGAAGTGGCCAGGCATGTACTCGACCTGCCAGCTCGCCTCCGTTCCCATCTCTTGCCGCTCCACTCCGCAGCAGGGACACTTTCGTTCTTCGCCACGGAGTTCGTGGACATAGGTTGTGACCGGAAGATTTTCGAAGTTGGCGAGATTACGTCGGCCCTTGCGGCGTTTGACCCGTCGCAGTTCGTACTCCGGTTCATCCTTCGGCACCTCCTCGGGGTGGATCGGCTTCGCCTGCAGTTGCTCGGCAAACTCCAGCAGCGCTTGCCCGATATCTGCGCTCGCGTGCAACTGATCCGCCCGCGGTCCGTAGTAGAATTTTTTGTAACGTTCGAGCTCTACTTGCAGCCGTAGGTTGTGCAGGTGCAGTTCGTCGGCGCGTTTCGTTTGCCGCAGAATTTCCACCTGCAGATCATTCGTGCGTTTACTTTGTTCGTCGGCTCGCTGCTGCTGTTGCTCCCGTTCCAGGATCAGCTTACGTAGCAGCGCTTCCAGTGATTCTCGGTCTTGAGGAAGATCCTTCAGGTTCGCGTCCACAATAGTGTGCTTACTATAGACGGAATGGTTGTGAGTTTCTCAGACTAATATCTTTTCTTTATTTTCGTCGGTGATTCTTGCGTAACGCGGTACACGCTTCAGCTTCGATACATCAATGCCGTCCAGTACCATCGCTAACTCGCTCGCCCGCAACTCCACCGAACGCGCTCCTTCGTTGGCCCGTGGCAGCTTGAACACCCCAACTTCTAATCGCTTGTACCACAAAATGAATCCATCTTGGTCCCAATGCAGAATCTTCAGTCGGTCGCCACGCCGCGAGCGGAACAAAAACAAATGGCCACTCAAAGGATTTTGGCCAATCACCGCTCGTACTCGCTCGGCCAGGCGATCGAACCCGCATCGCATGTCGGTCGGTTCTACCGCTAACCAGATCCGCGCGGCCTGCGCCTGGTCTAAGGCATGCAAGCTGGGCAGTCCCATCATGATTCGAACTCCACCACCGCCAACAAAGCCCGCAAATGACGCGCATCGAACTCTGGCGCCACGATAAGACTGCGTCCATTTTTCAGACGTACCTCAATCGTCGATCCCAGCACTGAGCGGGAAGGCCTCTGCCTCAGGTCGGGCTTTGCAACTTGTACTTCTATGAACTGTGGGGATGATCCTTCTGGCGACCGCTTCTTCCGGTAATAGAAGTGCGATCTAGGTAGTTCCCGCTCGCGGCAAAATGCGGTCACACTCTGCCCGCTTCGAAGCTGCTCTGAAATCAGAGTCCGCCACCTATTCCATGCCTGTTCACTTCGTTGCTTCATACATGAAGCTTGCAGCCATTGGCGTGCCGGAGCAAGATGGGGTTCAGCTATCGCTCACGTAATTCGGGCTTATCACAGACATTTTTGGGTGTTTTTCAAAATCACTGCCCCATGCGTGATTGTTAGTACGATTGCGCTCATCACAGGTCGTACTGAAGGCAGCGAGATTGCACGGCACCTTCCGCGTGGCGTTGAACTGCTTGCCCACCAAACTGAGATTCTTGAGATTTGGCTCGCCAACTCTTCGGCGTGGCTCGTCAGTTGGATAGCTTCGTCGGTTGGCTTCGGTGCTATTTGCATCGCGATGGAAGAAACGGCAGCCGGATTTACTCCGTCAGCGTGGCATTCTCTTATGAATGTGCGCGAACGGTTGGGACCTTTCTTACGTCTATCGCTGCTACTGTTCGCTCTGTTGCTGATGGCAGAGGCCACTTCTGGGCTGCTGGGGACAGGCGTGTTCTGGATATTGCATCAATGGCGAGTGCATCGGTCTAATTTTCTAGTCTCGCTAGTTTCATATGGGGTTGGCAGCCTCGCCCTTCTGGTCTTGTCACGCTTCGCGCTTTCAATACCAGCGGTTATTTTGGATGATTACAAAGTCTTTCAGGCGATGTTTCGTAGCGATGAGCTAACCCAGGGAAAGTGGGTGATACTTGCGGCACTGTTGGCTAAATCCGTGATTGGCGGCTATGTTGCAGCCATGTGGCCGTTCTGGCTAGCATCTTTTATTCGTGTCGCTGCACCGTTGCCTTCCTGGTTCCCATGGAGTCTGACCGTGGCGTCGGTCATCGGGGTTACCGTTGTAGAACCGAGCATGTTT
>JAFAUR010000306.1 GCA_019243205.1 Acidobacteriaceae bacterium
TACTCGACCTATTCCAGCTACGCCTTTGAAACCTTCTCTCTTTTTGAGCAGGGCCGCTGGGGATTCGCCGTTTTGAATGTCCTGCTCACGAATGGGGTGTGCTTTATCGCCGTGGCACTCGGTGCGGCGCTGGCGCGGAGCATACAAAGAGGCTCTTAGATGAACACCGCTGTCCAGGTGACCATGTACCTGAATGAATCCGACAAGTGGAGGGAGATCCTCCAGACCCTGCGCCATGAAAACATCGCCGGCGCAAGCGCGTTTCACGCCGTCGCCGGATTTAACGGCAGAAGTCCCGTTCACACTGCGACCCTTGTAGAAGCGGGAGGAAATCTGCCGGTCGTCATCGTCTTTGTCGACCTCGAAGAACACGTCAGCCGCGTTCTGCCAAAACTGTTCAAATTGGCGCCGCACCGCCTGATCGTCCGCGAGAACGTCATCATTGAACAAGGCGCGTTCGACTAGAAATTTTTGCGGATGTTTCTGCAAATAGAATCGCAACTCAATTCCGGGCCGGCGCGCTAGTCCAAGGTAAACGATAAGTACTGAAGCCGGTCATCGCGCTGGATTTGCAAGACGACGGGCGCGCCAGGGGGAAGTGAACTTAGCATCCGTCGCAAGTTCTCGATACTTGTCACCTGCTGACCGTTCAGTTGAAAGATGACATCGCCTGTCAACAGCGGCACATCAGTGCCTGAAGCGCTAACCTTTGCGGCGACGATGATGCCGAAAGGACTGCGAAGTCCGGAGACCATTGACGCGACTTTCAGATCGATGTCGAGACCAACGATGCCCAGAGGCGAAACTAAATTCTTCGCGGGATCCGCCCGCGAAATCACCTGCTCCATGTTGTGCTTTTCTTCCCGCACCGGAACGTTGAAACTTAGCTGCGTTGCTCCCCGTTGTACGACGACAGGTATCTTCTCCCCGAAATCCCCAAGCAAAAAGTAATAGCTGACCGTTGGCAAGTTATCGGCCGGTTGGCCGTTTATGGAAACGAGCAAATCGCCAACCGCCAGGCCCGCGGATTGTGCTGGTGCTCCCGGCACCACGTCCGAAATGATCACTCCATAGCTTCTGGGCAACTTCAGTGCGTCAGCCATAACGGGATTGACCGCTTGAATCCCGATCCCAATCTCCTGGCGGCGCACATGTCCGATCGTCTTCAGTTGGCGACAAACGGTTCTGACGGTAGCACAAGGGATCGCGAACCCAAGCCCTTCGTTTCCACCGGATTGAGACACGATGAACGTGTTCATGCCGACAACTTCGCCATCTACGTTTACCAGCGGGCCGCCGGAGTTTCCCGGGTTCACCGGCGCATCGGTCTGTACGTAAATCAAAGGAGAGTCTGGATCGATCTGGCGCGCTACAGCCGACACGAGTCCGTGCGTTACTGTATTTCGAAGTCCCTCTGGACTCCCGAAGGCGAACACACTTTGGCCTTGGCGCAAGTTGCGATACGCAGCCAGCGGCAACGCAGGAAGATTTGGAGGATCAATCTTCAATAGCGCGATGTCAATCTCGGGCGCCTGGCCGACAATGCTGGCTGGAACGATTTTTACTTTGGAGGACAGTGCGCTGGCCAGCGATCCATCGGCATCCGGTGGTTGCAGAACGACTTGGATACGCTCGGCGCCCTTCACAACGTGAGCATTCGTGGCGATGTAACCCTCAGGGTCGAGAATGAAACCCGACCCGATCACACGCTGCTGTCCGATTCGTTCACCCGTCCTTCCGGGTGCTTCTTCTAAAGGCCCGTAGCTCGTCACCATGATCTGTACGACACTAGGCGAGACCTTCTTAATCAGCGATTCAACTAACTGGTCCGCCCGGCTCCAGGGATCGTGCAAGCTTTCTTGCATATCAGCGGGCGGTTTGGACTTAGTTGTCTGCGCACTCGCGGTGACTCCAAAACCCGGCGTTGTCAGGAGCACCGACAGTTGCAAGGCCGTTCGGATGACGTGCTTCATGGTTGCCTTCTGTCCTTTACTTCACGTGCTCTCTGAGCTGGTTCATGAATCGGTTGCGAGAGGAGCTGGGTGTTGAATGCAAACGATCGTCAATTCACGTTGGACCGTTGCTCGGCGACGATGGAGCGGACATTCACACTTGTTCCCTGTATACGATTTCTCTCGCGATAGGGCGATTCATTTTATTTCTCGCTTTCGCAAAGTAGAGGCTTTCTGCCGTCGCGGTGAATTTCGGCAGCTTTCCCGTGGGCCTTACAGACAAGTCTTTGAAGATTTCAGCGCGCCGGGACCCGGCGTTGCCCGGTGCGACACTGGCGCGAAGCATACAAGAGGTGCCGGATACACATCTGTGCAGGTGAACATGTACCTGAATCCGACAAGTGGAAGGAGATCCTCCAAACGCTGCGGCGGGAAAACGTTGCCGTCGCGAGCGCGTTCCACGCCGTCGCCGGATTCAAGGCACAAGTCCCGTCCAGACGGCGAGCCTCCTAAAAGCGGGCGGACATCTGCCGGTGTTCATCGTCTTCGTTGATGTCGAAGAACACGTCAGCCCCGTTCTCTCTAAGCTGTTCAAGTTTCCACCGCGCTGCCTGATGTGCGCGAGACGCTACCCTTTGACCAGGGCGCTTTCGTTTAGGCTGCCATCCCGCATTCCCGAATAAACGGACGAATTTTTCCTAAACGGGGATGGACCCTTCAGCTGTAATAATTTTCGAATCTTAACATTGCTGGGTACTCCTCATCGTTCTTTGCTCCGTCTCTCGTTTAAATCCCCAATGGGGAGGTTAATGAGCTGCCACTCGCGTTTCGAAAGCAGCGCTGAAGCCTGTCACGATGCATGGACCGTTTGGTTAACGGGATTTTCCGGGTCGGGCAAATCCACACTCGGTCGTGGCCTTGCGACTCATCTGAATGCGCTGTCAATCGACTGCGAGCTCATTGATGGTGACGAAATTCGACAGGATTTGTGCAAAGATCTCGGCTTCAGTAAGCACGATCGCGATGAAAATGTGCGTCGGATTGGATATGTGGTCCGGCTGCTCAGCCGACACAAAATAGTCTCAATTGTCGCAGCTATATCGCCATATCGGGCGACCAGAGACGAGATCCGCAAGAAAATACGGCGTTTTTTTGAAATACATGTAGATTGTTCGCTTCCCGTATTGGCTAAGCGTGATGTGAAGGGCCTCTACAAGCGCGCATTTGCCGGAGAAATCGAGAACTTCTCCGGCGTGTCTGGGCCGTATGAGCCGCCACTCTCACCGGATCTGTATCTCAATACCGGATTGCAGTCAGAAGAAGAATGTCTCGCATTGATAATTTCGAAGATTCAAGACGTGGGCTGGCTGGCGCCGATGCAACTCCCTCAAGCCGCCCTGACGACCGCCGACAACGGGTTCTCGTCTGCTCCATTCCGAAATCTGGAACCTACCTGGTAAGCGAACTCTTGGAAAAGCTGGGTTTCAAGGCGATTCATTTTCATATCTCTCGTAACGAATTCAGCGACTACAGTTTTGGCTTGCGCGACGAGCAGCGGTCATATCCTGAGAAGTTCACTGTCGGTGCGCCGTTCCGCGATGCATTGACTTTTCTGCAGCCAGGCCAGCACGCTGTCAGTCATCTCCCACCGGATTACGACGTTGAGGATGCGTGCCGTGACTTCAACATCAAAGTCCTGTTCCTGTTTCGCGATCTCCGTGATTGCGCGATTTCCTACATGCGCTTCCTTGCGGACACAGGGCGCGACAAAAGCCGGCATTCAGACTGGATGAAGGCGGAAGACGGTCCGGAGCGGTTCAGGAAATATCTGGAAGTTTACAATTGGTTCTTTCGAGCTGCAGAGCCGCTCCTTTCGTGGCGCAACAATGATCGGGCGTATTCCGTTCAATACGAAGCCCTGGTGGGCGATTTTGGTGAAGAGGTCCAGCACGGAGTGCTCGATATGATTTGCCGTCATCTCTCAATCGATACCGATTCGATCGATTTCCCGCAGATCCTGAGGGCGTCCTTGAATGTTTCGACTCTAACGTGGTCCGGTAACCGCACAGAGCGTTCCGATTACTGGTCTGAAGCATGTGAGCGCGCTTTTGTGGAACTCGGCGGCGCAGACGTGAATCGGCAACTCGGCTACGGGTGAGATAAAGGAGAGAGAGCTAGCCCCGGCATTCGGCCCCGCCGTTACGAGAGGTATGTCGGTTGTCTTCGGTAATGCCGATGTATCTTGTTCCCCTCCGCGATACGTCTACCATTCACCCGGGGAAGAGCGAAACTTTCGTTTCCCAGCTACACTATAGATAAAGCGACATTTATGCTCGAAGGCGCTCTCGCCAAGGTTTTTGGCACGAAACACGACCGTGAAATCAAGGCGATACGTCCTCTGGTTGCGGCAATCAACGATCTTGAGCCACAGCTCCAAAAACTCTCGGACGCGGAGCTGGCGGCCAAAACCCAGGATTTCAAACAACGCTTTGCGAACGGCGCCAAGCTCGACGACCTCCTGATCGAAGCCTTCGCCGTCTGCCGCGAAGCCTCCCGGCGTATCCTTAATATGCGCCATTTCGACGTGCAGTTGATAGGCGGCACCGTCCTCCATCGCGGCCGCATCGCTGAGATGAAAACCGGCGAAGGAAAAACCCTCGTCGCAACCCTCCCCAGCTATCTCAACGCCCTCGAAGGCAAGGGCGTCCACGTCGTTACCGTCAACGATTACCTGGCCCGCCGCGACTCCGAATGGATGGGCCGCGTCCATCGCTTCCTCGGCCTGACGGTCGGGACCATCGTTCACGATCTCGATGAAGAGGAGCGCCGCGAAGCGTACGGTTCCGATATCACCTACGGAACGAATAACGAGTTCGGGTTCGACTATCTTCGCGACAACATGAAGTTCCGGCTGGAAGACTACGTCCAGCGAGATTTCCATTTCGCGATCGTCGATGAAGTGGATTCCATTCTCATCGACGAAGCTCGTACCCCGCTCATCATTGCCGGCCCGAGCGAAGAATCGACGGACAAGTACTACAAAGTCAATCGCATCATCCCTTATCTCGAGCGCGGCGAAGTTATCGAAGGCAAAGAACCCGGCCAGTCCTACACAACCGGCGATTTCACCGTTGATGAGAAACACCGCACGGTGGCTCTGACCGAGGAAGGGGTCCTCAAGGTCGAGAAATTACTGAATACCGGCAACCTTTACGATCCGGCTAACATCGAGATGAACCATCACGTGCAGCAGGCGCTGCGCGCCCACATCCTCTACCTGCGCGACCGCGACTATGTCGTGCAGGAAGGACAGGTCATCATCGTCGACGAGTTCACCGGCCGCCTCATGCCCGGCCGCCGCTGGAGCGATGGCCTTCACCAGGCTGTCGAAGCCAAGGAGAACGTAAAGATCGAGCGGGAAACCCAAACGCTCGCCAGCGTCACGTTCCAAAACTTTTTCCGAATGTACAAGAAGCTCGCCGGCATGACTGGAACCGCGGACACCGAAGCTGCCGAGTTCAGCAAGATCTACAACCTCGAGGTCACTGTCATTCCGACCAACCGGCCGCTCATCCGCATCGAAAATCCGGATGTCGTTTATCGCACGGAAGAAGAAAAATTCCGCAACGCTGGCAAAGAAATCAAAACGCTCCACGAAAAGGGCCAGCCCGTTCTCGTCGGCACGATTTCGGTCGAAAAATCAGAAAAGCTCTCGAGCGTGCTCAAGAAAATGGGCGTCCGGCACGAGGTGCTGAATGCCAAGAATCATGAGCGCGAAGCGCATATCGTCGCTCAGGCCGGACGCAAAGGCGCGGTCACGGTTTCGACCAACATGGCTGGCCGCGGAACCGACATCCTGCTGGGCGGCAACGTCGACTACCTGCTCGACGATCGCCTCAAGAAGTACGGCAAGTCGCCCGAAACCCTGCCTCCCGGGGAACTGGAAAGCATTCGCGATGAGATCAGGGCCGAAGTACAGAAGGAGCACGAGGAAGTTGTAGGCCTTGGTGGTCTCCACATCCTTGGCACCGAACGCCACGAATCGCGTCGCATCGATAACCAGTTGCGCGGACGCGCGGGTCGCCAGGGTGATCCGGGCAGTTCGCGTTTCTACCTCTCGCTCCAGGACGATCTCCTCCGTATCTTCGGTGGCGAGCGTATGCAGGGCCTGATGCTTCGCCTCGGCATGGAGGAAGACGTGCCGATCGAGTCGAAGCTCATCACGCGCCGCATCGCCGCTGCCCAGAAGGCGGTTGAAGCCCAGCACTTCGCTTCGCGCAAACACGTCCTCGAATACGACGACGTCATGAACAAGCAGCGCCAAGCGGTCTACTCGATGCGTCGGCAGCTTCTCGAAGGTGACAATCAGAGGGAGCGCATCATCCAGATCGTCGACGGTATTGTGGGCGCGTTCATTGATCAGTTTTGCCCCGAAGCCGTGCGTTTCGATCAGTATGACCTTAACGGCCTCCAGACTGCCGTCCTGAATCAGTTCGGCGTCAAAATCGAACTTGATCAGCTGACCGGACTCAGCAGCCGCGAGATCGAAGCCAAAATCCAGGAACTAGTTCACGAGCGCTACGAAGAAAAAGAACGGATGATCGGCCCGGAAAATCTCCGCCATGCCGAGCGCATCATCATGCTGAACGTCGTGGACAACCAATGGAAAGATCACCTGCTTTCCATGGACCACCTGAAGGAAGGCATCGGGCTCCGCGGTTACGGCCAGAAAGATCCTCTCATCGAGTACAAGAAAGAATCGTTCACCATGTTCCAGGACATGATGGATCGAATCGAAGACGAAACCATCAAATTCCTGTACTTCATGCGCATTGAGATGGGTGGCGAACCCGGCGGTGGCGCACAAACTCCCCCCTTGCCGTACCCCGAACTCGGCCCTGACGAGGAAGACGAAGAGGAGCCGGAACTGGTCGCCGTGCAGGCTGCCCAACAGCGGCAGAATCAGCTTCGGGAAGCGCAACAACGGGAAGCCCAACAGTCGGTCATCGATCTCACTCGCAATATTCAGCGCAAAAAGGACAGAGAAATGGCCGAGCTACAATTCACCGGCGGCGACGGAGCCCAGGCGAAACAGCCGGTCTCCAAAACCTCGAAAGTCGGCCGCAACGATCTCTGTCCGTGTGGAAGCGGAAAGAAATACAAGAAATGTCATGGAGCCTCGGCAAATTAGCCGTTCTCTCTCTGGCGTTTGCCGGCACTTTGTTGGCCGATGACGCCGCCCTTTGGAAAGAATTTGGTCTCGTTCACACGCAAAAAAGCGGTGAATCAGACGCGATCACGACTTACCAGTTCAAAGACCTGACCGGCGCGATGGGCGCATGGGAGTGGCTTCGCTCTCCTTCGGCGCGTCCGTGCGCGCTCGCCACGTTCTGTACCGTTGATGGCAACCGCACCGTCATCTCGGAAGACAATTACGTCATCAGCTTCGAAGGAAAGCCTCCTACGCAAGCCGACGTTGACGCCACGCTAAACTCACTGCCGAACAAGCGCGATACCTCGCTTCCGGCTATCCTGACCTTTTTGCCGAAGCAGGGCCTCGTTCCGAATTCGGCTCGGTACGCACTCGGTCCGGCAACGCTAGCCGCCTTTGCGCCGGAGCTCTCTGGCACAAAGCCTGGCTTTGACCAGGGCGCCGAGGCGCAAGTAGCGACTTACAACGTGGCCGCCAATCCGCCTGCGAGGGGCCGGCTGGCGCTGTTCTACTATCCGACTCCCGAGATGGCCCGTTTCCACGCCACACAGTTCAAGACCGCGGGCGAGATGCACGTCCGGCGCTCCGGCCCATTGGTAGCTGTCGTTTTCGGTGGTGCGTCCGATGCCGTGGCCGACACGCTCCTCAGCCGCGTGCAATACGAAGCCAAAATCACCTGGAACGAATCGCCCCCGCCCAGCCCGATCAAGCCGCTTTACGCCCTCTTGGTGAACATTCTGTATCTCAGCGCGATGCTGTCTGCCATCTGTCTCGCCGCGGGTTTGATCTATGCCGGAATGCGACTGTACCGTCGCAAATACGGCACTCTGGATGCCGAAGAGGCCATGACGACGCTGCATCTTCACGGCGAGTAAAATCGGCGTAAGTTACTCGTAGGCAATGACTTGAGTCGTGTTGTGAGAATGGTTTCAAGGCCCGGATTCGGCTTCGCCGTGCGTCGCGCAAAAAACATGTTCGCCTGTAAATGGTTTCTCTACTGGAACTTACAAGCAAGGGGAACAACGCCGGAAAAATGCCCTTGACTTCACCCGACGCTGGCCCTACACTCCAATCACAAACAGGTTTTGCGGTTGTTGCGATACCGTCGAATCTGATTCTCCCATCAAACGTAACCTCTGGTGTGCCAGAGGCCTGGAAACAGGAGGAAAATGCTCATTCTCAAAGGAATGAGCATTTTCTTTTGTTCTCCGCCCGATGAGACCCCCTCCCCCGAAAGAGTCTGATAGACCACAGAGCTGGCGGGAGCGCTTCGAGGCCCTCCGCAATATCCCTCCGCTCCTCCGAATGGTCTGGGACACTAGCCCGGCGCTCAGCATTTCTACTCTCGTGCTTCGCGGCATCTCCGCGCTGTTCCCGCTTGCGACGCTCTGGATCTCCAAGCTGATCATCGATCTGGTGGTCCGCTCCATCCGGCATCAGCCGGTCGACCGCTCCCAAATCTGGAAGCTGCTGATTCTCGAACTGCTTCTCGCCGTAGGCTCCGATACGCTCGGTCGCCTGGTTTCGCTCGTCGACAGCTTGCTCGGCGATCTATTCACGAATCATGTCAGCGTCAAACTGATGGAGCACGCGGCCACGCTCGATCTCGTTTCCTTCGAAGATCCAGTGTTTTACGACAAAATGGAGCGCGCCCGCCGCCAGACGACATCACGGCTCGGGATGCTGGCGGGACTGGCCGGCATGGCCCAACAAACCGTCACGCTACTTTCGCTGATCTCTGCGGTCCTGTTCTTTTCGCCTTGGCTGCTCCTGCTGCTCGTCGCGGCTACAGTCCCGGTCTTCTTCGGCGAGACCCGTTTCGCCATGCTGAATTACTCGATTCTTTACCGCTATACCCCGGAGCGGCGCGAGCTCGATTACCTCCGCTACCTGGGAGCTAGCAATCAGAGCGCCAAGGAAGTCAAAATCTTCGGCCTAGGCAAGTACCTTGCTGAGCGCTCCCGTTTGCTCTTCGATCGTTTCTACGCCGAGAACAAGCATTTGGCTGTACACCGGGCAGTTCACGGAAGTCTGCTGAACCTGGTCCCGACAGGCGCCTACTATGCAGCCTACGCTTTCATCCTGGTAAAGGCGCTCGCGGGAGCGCTGAGCGTAGGCGATCTCACTCTGATGGTTGGAGCTTTCTCCCGCTCCCGAAATATCATGGAAAGCCTCGTTTCGGGATTGGTTGGTGTTTCGGAGCAAGCGTTGTTTATCAAGGACTTGTTCGACTTCTTCGAAACTAATCCTTCCATCTTTTCTCCGGCCGGTGCGATTCCCGCGCCCCGTCCCATCCGGCTTGGCTTCGAATTTGAAAACGTGTCATTCGCCTATCCGGGGTCAGATCGCAAGGTGCTGGACGGCATCTCCTTCCGCTTCCATCCGGGGCAGCGAATCGCCCTGGTCGGTGAAAATGGCGCCGGCAAAACCACCCTTGTTAAACTGCTCGCGCGGCTGTACGATCCCACCGAAGGCCGCATCCTACTCGACGGGATAGACCTGCGGGAGTACGACGTGGATGAACTGCGTCACGAAATCGGCGTTATCTTCCAGGACTACATGCGAT
>JAFAUR010000422.1 GCA_019243205.1 Acidobacteriaceae bacterium
CACGAGCGCATCGAACTCGGCAAGTGTGCCGAACAGCGGGTCGATGTCGCAATAATCGGAGACATCATAGCCGAAATCGGCCATGGGCGAGGGATAGATGGGCGAGATCCACAAGGCGTCGATGCCGAGCCAGCCAAGGTAGTCGAGCCGGCGCCGAATGCCCGCGAGGTCTCCGACGCCGTCCGCGTTGCTGTCCTGAAAGGATCGCGGATAGACGTGGTAAATGATCCCTCGATGCCACCAATCCGTCGCAGACATGATGACCTCTTTCTTTCAGGGGTCGCTCATCAGCCCTTTGAGGAACTCACCCAGCCGGTGAACCGTTCAGCGAGCAATTGCGCGCGAAGGCTCCGGACAAAGTCGCGGCACGGTTCAAGGGGAAGCAGCCGATGTATTTCGTTGCGCTTGTCACCGATTACGACGGGACGCTTGCAACCGACGGGCAAGTCCACGCCGCCACGCTGGACGCCTTGAAGCGATTCAAGGAAAGCGGCCGCAGGCTTATTTTGGCGACGGGCCGCGAGCTTCCAGATCTGAAAGAGGTCTTTCCGCAGTTGGAGATATTCGATCTGGTGGTCGCGGAGAACGGTGCGTTGATCTACGTCCCGGGAACCGGTGAGGAACGCCCCCTCTCGCCGCCGCCGGATGCGGCTTTCATCGAGCGACTGCGGGAGTTGCACGTCGAACCGCTTTCCGTGGGTCATTCGATCGTAGCAACCTGGGAGCCTCATGAGACGACGGTGCTCGAAGCCATTCGCGAACTCGGGCTCGACCTGCAGCTCACCTTCAACAAGGGCGCCGTGATGGTACTTCCCGCCGGGGTTAACAAGGGATCGGGCGTGAAAGCAGCGCTGGAGCAACTCGCGATTTCTCCGCGAAACGCGGTCGGCGTCGGGGATGCGGAGAATGACGAGGCCTTCCTTCGTCTCTGCGGTCGCTCCGTCGCGGTGGCAAACGCGCTTCCCGCGGTCAAAAAAGCGGCCGACCATGTCACTAAAGGCGCGCGCGGAGATGGAGTGAAGGAGCTCATCGACTCAATTTTAAAGTCTGAGAAATCGATTCTTCCCGTGGGCGCCCAGCGACAACTCCTGACGATTGCCAAGGACCTCGACGACAAACCCCTGGCCCTCGAGGAACTCAGTGGCAGCATCCTTGTCGCTGGCACTTCCGGCAGCGGCAAATCGACTTTCGCGATCTCGATCCTCGAACATATCGCCGAAGCGCAGTTTCAGTTTTGCATCCTCGATCCCGAAGGCGATTATTCGGAATTCAAAGGCGCGGTTGTGGTCGGTGATGCCGAAGTGGCGCCGAGCGAAAAACAGGCCCTCGAGCTTTTGGCTGATCCGAGCACGAATGTGACGGTGAATCTGCTTTCCCTTCAGCTCGCCGATCGTCCGATCTTCTTTGCAGGATTGCTTGGCAAGATTGCTGAGATGCGTGCGACGACGGGTCGCCCTCACTGGCTGCTCATCGATGAGGCGCATCACATGCTTCCGAGCGGCCGGTCGGACTTCTCGCAAATTCTGCCCCAGGAATTGCCATCGAGCCTGGTCGTGACGGTGCATCCGGATGCGGTGTCGCGCGATGCGCTTCGGCTCATCGACAAGGTTTTCGGCGTGGGCGACGGCGGCAAGGAGGTGATCTCATCTTTTTGCCGAGCGGTGGGCGAGCCGACGCCCGACTTGCGCGGTCCCCCGCCGTCTGTCGGTCAGGCTCTCTATTGGCGGCGCAGCTCTGGAGAGCCGCCGCGTCTCGTCGCCTTCGATCTTCCGAAAAGTGATCTACAGCGGCATAAGCGTAAATACGCAAAGGGCGATCTCGGGGAGGATAAGAGCTTCTATTTTCGCGGCCCGCATCAAAAGCTGAATTTGCGCGCTCAAAATCTTTCGCTCTTTCTGCAGCTCGCCGATGGTGTCGATGACGAGACCTTCGCTTATCACGCGAAACAGGGAGATTACTCGGCCTGGTTTCGCGATTCCATCAAGGATGAAGAATTGGCGCGCGCCGTAACTGAGATCGAATCTTCCG
>JAFAUR010000551.1 GCA_019243205.1 Acidobacteriaceae bacterium
GTCCTCGAAATTGAAACGGCGAGCCGACCGGTAAAACATAACTGATCTGGAACTCGGTCGAACCAGGCTTGATGGGAAACTGCACTTTGTATACGTCGTCTTCGCGTGTTTTCTCGGCAGGTCTCGGCAACGGCATACCGCCGGGCCCCTGCGCACTGATCCGGACCTGACCGTTTGCCGCTGGAGGCAGGAAAAACCGCAGGCCACCCAGTTCATCGTTGTTATAGGTGTGGTCGGAAGGGTTTTCCATAACGACGGTCTCACTGACCGCCAGTTGCGATGCATTCGGTTCAAAAATGAGCATCCGCTGCGAGACGCGCGCAACCGCTGCAGATTTCGTAGCTTCATATACGTCCAGTTCTACGTTCGCGGTCGGGATATTGGGAGTCATCAGCTTGTTGTAGTTGACACCGGCATAGTTAGCTTGCAGCAGTTGAGGGCCTCCGCCCGGCTGATCTTTCTCGAACAAAAACTTCCCGCTCGCGTCCGAAACGGCAGTTCCGAGCGTCTTCATCCCTCCCTGCCCTGGCTTGACGAGCGTTACCGTCACGTTCGCCTGAGGCTTTTCGGTTGTGCGATTGACTACCGTCCCGTCGATAGAAGCAAAGGCTGCCGCTGGAAGCAGCACAACAAAGGCCATCAATGCAATGCAGGATTTCATGACATGGCCTTTCCACACTCACCGCAAAACCGTAGAGCCTGCGTGAATCTCGCGCCGCAATGCGGGCATAAGTTACCCGCGAGCACTTTGCGCTCGGCAGGCGTGATGTTGTCCTTGCGCGCAGGTAGACTCCCCGCGACCTCTTCCATCTGCTTCAGCACTCCCGCCAGTTCCCGCTGTAGAGCTTGCTTGGTCTGCGAATAATCTGCGTCAGATAGCTTCCCAAGCCGGTATTCAAACTGCAAATCGCGAAGATTGTCGTAGATTGCCTGTTTACGGTCTTCCAGGTGAGCCGTTGGTGAAGCAGGAAGAGGCTCAGGAATGTCCTTCGAGCGCACGAACAGCGTGAAGACCAGGGCGGCAAGCGTGACGATTGCCGCAACTGTCAAAATCAAGAACGGTCCTCCAGTTCGCGGTCTATCTGGTCGCGATAACGCACGATGAGTTCTTCATCGTCTGTTGATAGCGCTTTCGGCTCCTCGCGATTGCGTCTGACATACATCGACCAAATGACGAATCCGACGAGCAGAGCCACGCCGGGACCGATCCAGGAAATCAGTCCACCGAAGTTGGTCGAAGGCGGTGACGACAGCGCCACTACGCCTTGCTCTCTCACGATCGCATTCACGATCTCGTCATCGCTACGCCCTTGTTGCTTCATCTGGTAGATGCGTCTGCGCAGTGGATCAGCCGAATCGCAGTGAAGCATGGGGCAATTTCCCACGGTGTTGCGGCAACCGCCACAACGGCACGCCAGGCGGCTGCCCACGCGTGTTACATCCGGAGTCAGATAGGAAGTCGGGTCCTGTGCAATCAGTACCGCAATGACAAAGAAGAAAACGGCAAAGAGCTTTTGAGCGGGTGTAATTCGGTTCAGTTTATGACTGCACCGTCGCAGGCGTGCTAGCAAATCCAATCACCTCTGTGCGCGCGTACTGCAAGCGCACTTTTCCGGGAATCAGGCAGATTAGCGTTCCAAACAACAGGACCCAGTAGCCAATCCATATCCAGGATACGAGCGGAAAAACATACATTTGGAACGTGGCCTTGCGGTTGTCCTGAGTAACACCGGAGAAGTTCACGTACAGGTCTTCGTTCAAACGGCGGCGGATACCGATGATCGAGCTCTGCTGTTGGCTCGCTTTGTAGAACCGCACTTCAGGCTCTATTTGGTCGATTTCGTGGCCATTCTCTAAAACCCGCAGAGTCGCATGGCTGAACTGATAATTGCCCGTCTCACCGTCGTTCACTGATAACAACTTCAATTCGTAGCGGCCGAATCGCAGGGACTCGCCCAAACCCAGATTGCGCGTCTCGTGCAGGTTGAACGCGCTTCCAGTGAATCCGATAAACATGAGCACAATCCCCATGTGCACCAGGTATCCGCCGTACCGCCGAGTGTTTCGCCAAGTCAACTCGAAAGCCGCCCGGGGAAGCGCGACGTGCTCTTTGGCCTGAATCGCACGGGAGCCCTTCCAGAACTCGCTGAGAATCGTCGTCAGCACGAACGCGCAAAGTCCGAACGAAACGTCGGCTGCAAAATCTCGCACGCCCGCTGCAAACAGAACGGAAAACGTCAGAACGCCCGCGACGCTTGGGAAAAGGAATGCACGCCTCAGGCTATTCAACGAACTCTTCCGCCACGCGATCAGAGGGCCTACGCCAGTCAGAAACAAGAGGAACAGCGCGATGGGAACGTTGACGCGATTGTAGTAGGGTGCGTCGATGGTTTCCTTCTCCCCCGTCAGCGCTTCCATTACAACTGGGAATAACGTGCCCCAGAGGACGGCGAAGCAGCTTGCGAGCAGGATAAGGTTGTTGAATAGAAAACTCGATTCGCGGGAAACGACACTCTCCAGCTTTACCTCGCTCTTCAGGTAGGGCAGATTCCGGATGATGGCGAGCACGGTGAGCGCAGTCGCGCTGATAAGAAACGTTGTGAAGTAAGGCTTGACCGGTGATTGAGCAAAGGCGTGAACGGAGGAAACAAGTCCCGTACGCGTCAGCGTAGTGCCCAAAATGCTGAGGAGGAACGTGGCCGAAACCAGTACCATGTTCCAAACCTTCATCATCCCTTTCTTCTCCTGCATCATCACGGAATGCAGGAAAGCAGTGGCCGTAATCCAGGGCATTAACGAAGCGTTCTCAACAGGATCCCATCCCCAATAACCGCCCCATCCGAGCACCGTGTAGGCCCAGCCCATGCCAAGCAGGATTCCGGTGCTCTGGAATAGCCACGTCACGATGGCCCAGCGCCGCGTTGTATGAATCCACGCTTCGCCGGGCTGGTGCGTGATCAGCGACGCCATCGCGAATGCGAACGGCACGGTGAATCCGACGTAGCCCAGGTAAAGGAATGGCGGGTGAATCGCCATGGTCCACCACTGTAAGAGGGGGCTGAGGCCGTTCCCGTCCCCGACATCTATGATTCCCCGCCCTGCCATGAGTACCTGAAACGGGCTTGCCACGAACGTGATCATGCCCACGAAGAACGCAAGCACGGTCATCATGACCCCGATTACTATCGGCATCATTTCGCGGAATTTTCGACGATTCGTCCAGACGACGATGGCGGAGTAAACCGAAAGCAGCCAGCTCCAGAGCAGTAGCGAACCCTCCTGGCCGCCCCACCATGCAGTGAACTTGTATACCGCGGACATGGCCTTGTCGGTATGAGAAGCTACATAGGCTAGCCGGAAATCGCCCGTCATCAGCAGCGATACCAATACACCGGAAGCCAGCGTCAGCAAAGCGCATGCGGCATAAACGGCACGCTGGGCGCTGACAGCTAAGAACGGCCGCCTAGCATACTTCCCAAGGACAGCCGCGAACACCGCGAAAACAGAAATGCAGAATGCAAGCAGGACAGCGAGAGCGCCGATATTTTCCACTTCAGAGCCTTCTTAACGAGATACCGATCAGGACTGCGTTTTAATCCCGTTCGCTTTCAGACCTGTGATCTTGGAGGATGCCGGCATCTCGTGCGATGCATTTCGGCCGCCGGGCTTTGCCTCGTATTTCGAAGCGCACTTGGCCTGAATCTTACTCGCAGTAAACACCCCGTCGCCGCCAAGATGCCCATCGGCTAAGGCTTGCGCATTGTCCTTGAACGTATCCGGTAACGGATCGGTTCCCGAATAGATCACGTTCAGGGTCTTTGTTCCCTGATGAAGGACAAACGATACACCTGAGCCAGTCTTAACAATCGAGCCGGGCTGAACATCACCGCCAACGCGAATCCTTTGGCCATTCGCGTTTTTTCCCATCCCTTCCAGCTCCGAAATTGTCCTGTAATAGGTCTTGGTGTCGCTGACGCCCCCCACGGCAAGCCAGACCAGAGAGCCGACAATGAGGGCCATCAAGCTCCCAAACTTCACATACGTATTCATAACGGGGGTTTCCTTCAGTATATCCGTGAGTCAACAAAGCGTGAGCATCCTGCGCCACGTTAAACTCTAGATACCGGAAGTCTTCATTGGCGACGGATTTTAAGACCTTTCCGCAACTGGGGCGGAGCACCTCTGAAAGCCGCCGCATCGCGCAGTTGGCCGGGGAAACGCCACTCTTCGAAGCGCAGCGATGGTTTGCCCGCGAACGCACCTGGATCAACGAGCAGCAGCTCCAGCTCTGCAGGATCGCCGCGCCAACGTTTTTCGAAGCTCCTCGCGCCGAGTGGTTCAACAAACGTCTGGAAGATCTAGGGTGGACCTCGAAAATCGACCGTGCCGGAAATGTTCTCGCTGTTTTCGGTTCAGGATCCGACCAAAGGCCGTTTGTGGTTTCGGCTCATCTAGATACCGTATTTGCTCCCGGCCGTGCTGAAGAGGTCTATTACGCGCCTGATGGGAGACTGCATGGGCCTGGCAGTTCGGACAACGGCGCAGGCTTGGCGGCGCTTCTCGCGATCGCTCGTGTCATTTCGGTATCGCCCGATCTTCATCAATTGGGCAAGTCGATCTTACTCGCCGCCAACGTGGGCGAGGAAGGCGAAGGCAATCTCAGCGGAATGCGGTTCATCTGCCGGCAACTGGAACAGCCGGACCGTATACAGGCGTTCATCGTCCTCGATGGCCCTTCCATCGACCACATCACCGTTCAGGCTCTTGCCAGCCGCCGCTATGAGGTACTGTTTTCGGGCGCCGGCGGCCACAGCTGGAACGATTCAGGAACGGCCAACCCGGTGCATGCCATCAGCCACGTGATCAGCTCCTTTGTGAACGCAGCCGAAGCGCGCTGCTCAGCCGACCGGCGCAACCGCTGCTCCTACAACTTCGGCATCATCGAAGGTGGTAACAGCATCAATTCCATCCCTTCGGTTGCCCGCGCCAAGCTCGATCTGCGCTCCGCCGATCCATCCGCTCTGGAAGAACTTGCCAATCTATTGAACTTTTCCGTCGAGCGTAGCATTGAGCGCGAAAATCGCTCCGCCCGCACCAGTCGGCTGACTGGCAAGATCAAAGAACTCGGCTCGCGTCCGGGGGGCAAACTCCGGGAGGACGCTCCCTTGCTGAAAAGCATCGCTGCTGTCGATTCATACCTAAATATACGCTCGCGAATCGACTGTGCATCAACCGATGCAAACGTCCCGCTCTCCCTTGGTCTGCCCGCGGTCTCCATCGGCGCAGGTGGCCAAGGCGGCGGCGCTCATACCCGGGACGAGTGGTATCAGCCCGATGGCCGCGAGCTTGGTCTACGCCGTATTCTGTTACTCGTTGCGGCGCTTGAACGCCAAGGCGCGGAACAGGGTGAAGCATCCTCGTGAGCGTTGTCGCTCTTCCTGAAATCCAAGCGGAAAGGGTTCCACGTTGGCGGGCCGACCTCGCGCTCGCGTTTGTCGCTCTCGTCTGGGGCTCCACCTTCGTCATTGTCAAAGGTGTCCTCAATGACGTCTCCACCCTATATTTCCTCGCACTGCGCTTTACGCTCGCGAGCGGTTGCATGCTCCTGCTTTTTCTGCCGGCGTTCCGCCGCCTCGGCTGGAAAAACGTAGCGCGTGGTCTCATCGGAGGCTCAGTTACAGGACTCCTGCTCTGGTCCGGTTATGTCCTGCAGTCGTTCGGCCTCAAATACACAAGCGCAGGAAACTCCGGGTTCATCACCGGCTTTTATATTGTTCTCGTCCCCATTCTCAGCGCGGCCATCTACCGTCGGCTGCCGCAGCCTATCGAATTGCTAGGGCTCTCGATTGCCACAGCTGGTCTGGTTCTGCTCACGGTCCCAGGCATAACCGGCGGCCGGCTGACGATAAATCGCGGCGACGTGCTGACTGCGGGTTGTGCGGTCGCTTACGCCTTTCATTTACTCGTGCTCGGGTATTATTCCCAGCGGCAAGCGTTTGAGCCCGTCGCCTTGGGACAAATCGCCTGCACGGCTTTGCTGTCCTGGGCGTCATTATTAGTGGAACCTCCCTCCGCGCGATGGCACGCCGGCACCATCGTCGGAGTGGTTGTCACTTCGGTTCTAGCCACCGCGCTC
>JAFAUR010000611.1 GCA_019243205.1 Acidobacteriaceae bacterium
AAGATTGGCCGCAAGGACGAGAATCCCTCTATCACCCGGGATGTCTCGGGCGAAGGCGTGCAGCAGGCGCTGCTCAAAATCCTGGAAGGCACGGTTGCCAACGTTCCCCCGCAGGGTGGTCGCAAGCACCCACACCAGGAATTCACGCCTGTTGACACCACCAACATCCTCTTTATCTGTGGCGGCGCGTTCGTGGGACTCGAAAAGGTCATCGCGCGCCGGGTCGGCACCAAGTCCATCGGCTTTGTCGCGCCCGACGAGAAAGACGGAGCGCGCCGCGGCGCCAACAATGTCCGCCGCGACACGGATCTGCTCGGTCAATGCCAGCCGGTCGATCTCATAAAATACGGTTTTATCCCTGAGTTCATCGGTCGTATGCCCGTTACGGCCGTTCTCGAAGATTTATCGCGAGAGGCTCTCGTCCAGATCTTGACGAAGCCTAAAAATGCCATCGTTCGTCAGTACCAGAAGCTGTTCGAGTTTGAGAATGTTAAGCTCAAATTTAGCGAAGACGCCCTGGAAGCTGTCGCTCAACTGGCAATGGAGCGAAAGGTTGGGGCGCGTGGTCTGCGGATGATCCTCGAAGATCTCATGCTGGACCTGATGTATTATCTCCCGACATTTAAGAAAGTTCGTGAGTTTGTAGTCACCAAGGACATGGTGCTCACTCAAAAGATCAATATGGCTGTGCTCGAAAAGGCGGGCTAGCCAGCCGATTTACCTGAAGAGAATATTCCGCTCCGGCAGTTCCTAGAACGTAACTGCCTTCTCAAATCAACCCCGGCTCGTTACAATCGGGGATCCCGCCTGGAAAGTCAAAATGGTCACGACCAAAGATAAAACAGATACGAAGCGGCTACCCATGATGCCTATACGGGACGTGGTCATCTTCCCGTTCATGATGACCCCGTTCGTGGTCGGCAGGGAGTCTAGCGTACGCGCACTCGAAGAGGCGCTTTTGGGCGACAAGAAGATCTTTCTCGCCACCCAGCACGATGCTTCTATTGATGAGCCTCGGCCCGACGAAATTTATTCCGTCGGAACCGTCGCCAACATCGTGCAAAGCCTGAAACAGCCGGACGGCAACATCAAAGTTCTCGTCGAGGGCGTCGAGCGCGGCAAAATCATTTCAGTTAGCGAGGAAGAAGGTTACTTCCGCGCTGTTGTCAAAACTACTTCCTACAAAGTGGAGCAGGGGCCTCAGCTCGAGTCCCTCACCAGCCGCGTTACCACTCTATTTGAGCAATATGTCAAGCTCAGCCAGAACCTGAATTATGAAACCATGATCGCCGCCATTCGTGTCGACGATCCCGGTAAACTCGCCGATACCGTCGGCGCGAACCTGCAACTCACGATCGAAGAGAAGCAGGAACTGCTCGAAATCTTCGATCCCGTCGATCGCCTCACCCGCGTGGCGGATCTGCTCGACATCGAGATCGAAAAGCTGAACGTCGATCGCACCATTCAAGGCCGTGTCAAGCGGCAGATGGAGCGGGCGCAAAAAGAGTACTATCTCAACGAGAAGATCAAGGCCATCCAGAAGGAGCTCGGTCGCGGCGAAAAGAGCGAGTACGACGAGCTCAAGAAGAAAATCGATGCCGCCGGGATGACCAAGGACGCGCATGAAAAGGCGACCGCCGAGTTGAAGCGGCTCGAAGGCATGCCGCCCATGTCCGCCGAATCCACCGTCTCCCGCAACTATCTCGACTGGCTGCTCGCTGTGCCATGGAAGAAGCGGACGAAAGAAATTCGCGACCTTCACTATGCGCGCAGGGTTCTCGAAGGCGACCACTACGGTCTCGAGAAGATCAAGGAGCGCATCCTCGAGTTCCTGTCCGTGCGTCGGCTCGTCCAGAACCCGAAGGGTTCCATCCTGTGCTTTGTCGGACCTCCGGGCGTCGGCAAGACTTCGCTCGGTATGTCTATCGCAAAGGCAACGGGACGCAAGTTCGTTCGCCTCTCGCTCGGTGGTGTGCGGGACGAAGCCGAAATTCGTGGCCATCGCCGGACTTACATCGGCGCGCTGCCCGGCCAGCTCATTCAGATGATGAAGAAGGCGGGAACGAAAAATCCCGTCGTCATGCTCGACGAAGTCGATAAGATGTCGATGGATTTCCGCGGCGACCCGTCGGCTGCTCTGCTCGAAGTCCTCGATCCCGAACAGAACTACATGTTTATGGATCACTACCTGGACGTCGAGTACGATCTCAGCCAGGTATTCTTTATCGCAACCGCCAATGTTCTCCATACCATCCCGCCGGCGTTGCAGGACCGTATGGAAGTGATCCGGTTGTCCGGCTACACCGAGCTCGAAAAGCTCGAAATCGCCAAGCGGTTTCTCGTTGCCAAGCAGAGAAAAGATACCGGTGTGACCGAAGAGCAGGTCGAATTTACCGACCCGGGTCTTCAAAGCCTCATTCAGTCGTACACACGGGAAGCCGGTGTCCGCAATCTCGAGCGCGAAGTAGGCAATCTCTGCCGCAAAGTGGCCCGCAAGGTCGTTGACGCACAGTCGCCCGTTTCCGACGAGCCGGTTCCTGAATCGGCCCAGGGGGCGGAAGTAATCGAAGAAGAAACACAGCCCGAAGAACAGGCGGCGCCCGAAGCTACCGGCAAGAAGACCAAGAAAAAAGCCAAGAAGGAAGAGGCTCCTCTGATCCCGATCGAAAAGATCGTCATCACTCCCGAGAAGGTATCTGAGCTGCTTGGGCCGGCTAAGTTCCGCGATCTCGATGTCGAGAAGAACAACGAAATAGGCGCTACCACCGGCTTGGCATGGACCGAAGTCGGTGGTTCCATCCTGACCACCGAAGCCGCCGTCATGGAAGGCCGCGGCAAGATGATGACCACCGGTAAACTGGGCGACGTTATGCAGGAATCCGCGCAGGCCGCCATGAGTTATGTTCGGTCGCGCGCTCAGTACCTTGGTTTACCGAAGGATTTCTATCGTCATCTCGACATTCACGTGCATGTTCCCGAAGGAGCCATCCCGAAAGACGGACCTTCGGCTGGCATCACGATTGCTACCAGTATTTGCAGCTCGTTGACGGGAATCCCTGTTCGTGGCGACATCGCCATGACCGGAGAAATCACCGTTCGCGGCCGTGTTCTTCCGATTGGCGGCCTGAAAGAAAAACTTCTTGCCGCGCATAGGCAGGGGATCTTCGAAGTGGTCCTGCCGAAGGACAACGAAAAGGATCTCGCAGACATTCCGGAGAATATCCGGAAAGAAATGAAACTGCATTTCGCGACTTCCATGGATGAAGTGCTCAAAGTCGCCTTGGAGAGGGAGATCGTAGCCTTACCGCTCGCGCCGGCAGCTACTGCAACGGACTTGGTAGCTCGACCGGACGAGAATCTGACTCATTAAAAGGCAGACGGATCCCTGGTTTGAGAAACGTCGGACTGTGGTGAGAACCGAGGCAGTAGCGGGCGTCATCAAGCGCGACGGGCGGCGGGAAGCAAGAACTGCCGCCAGTCTGATTATCAGCGCTGCCTCGCCCGCGCAGTTTCCACCCGAAAGGCTCGAGGGTCCGATCGAGTTTGCGTTCCTTGGACGCAGCAATGTCGGAAAGTCCAGTTTGTTGAATACGCTCATCCGGCAGCCCGGGCTGGCGTTCACCAGCGCTCGCCCGGGTTGCACGCAATTGATTAATTTCTTCCGGATCGATGAACGAACCAGTTTCGTCGATCTACCCGGTTACGGATATGCTCAGGTCTCCTTCGAAGAGCGGGAGAACTGGAAGAAGTTAATTGAAAACTACTTGCTTAAGCGGCAGAGTCTTGCACTGTCGCTCCTGCTCATCGACGCCAGGCGGGGATGGATGGATAAGGA
>JAFAUR010000709.1 GCA_019243205.1 Acidobacteriaceae bacterium
TTTGTACAGCAGCTGGCCGAATCGATCATTCAAGGCCATTGCGACGGTCAGGTTTTCAATGCCCTGGACGTCATGATCGATTAGGTCGCTGTACCAGCTATCGATCTTTCGCATTTCGATCGATGCGTATAGGGCCACCGCTATCACCATAACTGCCATCACGAGCAGAGCGATCAGAACCTTGGTGCGAATTCTTAGGTTGGATAGGATGCTCATTCTAGTTTCTTTCGCTGATCGTCAAAAGCCATGTTTTCTTATCATTAACGATTCTTGCTCTGGCGCGGTGATTCTCAAAATCGCATGCAGAGCCCACATTCGCCGTTTTGTTCGCCTCTGTGAACCGGAACACGAATGCGATAACAGCCTTGGTGTTCCCGGACCGGCATTAACTGCGGTAACGCCTTCCCATACAATGTACGGAGGTCTTCGAACCAACTGGCTTGCGGAAGACGCAAGCCCGCGTGATCTTCCGAAACTATGCTGGCGCCCAGACGATCCACTCTCCCTTTAGTCGCTGTCCACATTTGCTTCCTGATCAGTTCGCAGTTGACCCTGTTTGCAGCGGCCGCGCCCACTGATCCACATCGCGACTATGCCGGTTCAATGACGGTCACTCGTTTCGGCATCGTGGCCACAAGTCAGACTTTGGCTTCGCAGGCCGGAACGGCCGTACTGGAACGCGGCGGAAGCGCCGTGGATGCAGCGATTGCGGCAAACGCCGCTTTGGGCGTTATCGAACCGATGATGGACGGCATCGGAGGAGACCTGTTCGCGATTGTCTACGAAGCCAAAACGGGGACGATCACGGGAATCAATGCGAGCGGCTGGGCTCCCAAAGCCACGAGCATCGCGTATTTGCGAGCCCACGGCATCACCGGCAATATTCTGCCCGCACGCAGCGTGCAAACTGTCACCGTCCCGGGAGCGGTTGCCGGCTGGTCCGCACTACACCACCGCTTCGGCAAATTACCTCTCAACGACGACCTGGCTCCGGCCATCTACCTGGCCAAAAACGGCTTTCCCGTAAGTGAGATGAATGCGCAGTCATGGGCTGCTTTCGGGCGTGTCGTTGCAAAAGAACCCGGATTTGCTAACGTCTTCCTACCTGGCGGTAAAGCGCCGGTCGAAGGAGAAGTATTCGAGAATCCTGATCTGGCTCGGACCCTGGAACGCGTCGCAAACCAGGGCGCCGATGGATTCTATCGGGGGCCGGTTGCCGCCGCCATAGTAGATTTCCTGAATTCACTTGGGAACCCGATGTCGAAGGAGGACCTGAGCGAATTCTCGCCTGAGTGGGTACAGGCCATCTCGACCACCTATCACGGTTGGACCGTGTTTGAGCTTCCGCCAAATGGTCAGGGCATCGCGGCGCTAGAAATGCTCAACATCATGGAACAGTTTCCGCTCAAAGACTACGGTCATAACAGCGCGTCGGCACTGCATGCCATGATCGAGGCCAAAAAGCTCGCCTACGCGGATTTGAGGCGTTACGTGGCGGATCCACGCTTCTCCGAAGTCCCTGTTTCGGAGATGAGTTCGAAGAGTTTCGCCGCCGGGCGTGCAAAGCTCCTCACCAATACGGCCGGCTGTCAAGTTACGCCCGCCGATCTAGCTGCAACCCTGCAGAATGCAGGGCGAGACACAACCTACCTGTCCGTAGTGGATCGTGACGGAAATATCGTTTCGCTGATACAGAGCAACTCCGGTGCTTTCGGAACCGGGCTGGTGGCGCCTGGAACCGGTTTCGTGCTGCAGAACCGGGGGGCCGGGTTCTCGCTGGACGCGAACCATCCGGACGCTCTCGCCGCTCGTAAGCGGCCGTTTCACACCATCATCCCCGGGCTGATGAGGAAAGGGGATGTGACGGTCGGCTTCGGCATCATGGGAGGGTTGAACCAGCCGCAGGCACACGCCCAGTTTGTCTCGAACATGGTTGACTTCGGTATGAATCTGCAGGCGGCGTTGGACGCAGCACGGTTTACTAAGTTGACGTTTGACGGCTGTGATGTGTCAATCGAATCGCGCGTGCCCGAGACAGTGATCACCGAGCTGCGGAGCAAAGGGCATCAGATTCACATCGAAGATGCCTATTCGCAGATGATGGGGCGCGGGAACGCAGTCATGGTAGATTCGCACGGCATGAAGTACGGCGCCTCTGATCCACGCGCAGATGGACAGGCTGCGCCCGAGCAACCTCCCTACTGGGATGCCGGTCATCGCTAAGGGTGCAATAATGCCCTGAACCGGCATGTTGATATCTAGGCGATCGTTCTTCATCTCTTCGGCTTTCCTGGGCTCTTCTGTCGCGTCCTCGTCCGCCGAGCAGGACTTGCCGCCGTCGATTGCAGCTCTGCCGTCACTAAAGGATAAAGCGAAGCCGTTCACGAATGCGGAGCGTGAAGCACGCATGGAAAAAGCGCGGTCCCTGATGGGTAAGCACGGCATGGATGCCATTGTGCTTGCGGGC
>JAFAUR010000110.1 GCA_019243205.1 Acidobacteriaceae bacterium
GGAAAACCTAACGTCCCGCAATCCTACGCCGGGCTCGTTAAAGAAGATTCGTACCAAACGATCGGGATCGCGGTAGGGCAGAGAATGCAGCAACACGGCATTCACGATGCTGAAAATGGCCGTGTTGGCTCCTACTCCCAGAGCCAGCGTCAGGACAGCCACCATCGTGAATGTGGGCTTCTTGACCAGCATGCGCAAACCATGGCGAACATCTTGGCTAAGCTCCGACAAGAACCGTGTCATCCAAATCTCCCGCGACTCCTCGTGCTTCAATCCGACGTTGCCAAATCGGCGGCGCGCTTCAGCCCGTGCGTGCTCCGCCGTCATACCCTCTGCTTCGAGTTCCGCGGCTTTTTCGGCAAGGTGGAGCTCCATTTCCTCACGCAGCGCCTCGCTACGTCTGGCGCTCTTAATCAAATACCTCAGGCGTCGTATCAACATGTCTGTCACTCCGCTCCCATCACTCGGGCGATCGCCAGCGTGAGCTTCGCGTATTTCCGAGTTTCAACGGCCAATTGTTTGCGGCCAGCCGCCGTAATCTTGTAGATCCTCGCCCGCCGATTATTCGATGTCACGCCCCAGACGCCGTCGATCCAGCCGTTTAGCTCCAACCGCTGAAGAGCGGGATACAGCGAGCCCTCCTCGACCAGAAGCTCATTCTCGGACGATTGTTGAATGAACTGGACTATGCCGTATCCATGGAGGTCGCGCCGCGACAGCGTCCACAGGATCAACATGTCCAGTGAACCGGGCAACGAATCGTTCTTTTGTGCCTTGCGTCCCATACAAAGAATTCTTAGCTTAGCCGACGACATTACGCGAGTCAAGTTCAAAGTAGCGAGTCCTCGCGCGCCGGATGCGAATCGATTTGGCGCCCCTTGCCGCTGCCGACGAACAGGTTACGGCCGGTCGAAACTCTCGTTAAGCTTTTTTGAGCACTCGTGTGAGTGCTCGACAAGCCGGATCCAGTTCGACGAGAAGCCGTCGCACGAAACCAGATGGATTAGAAAGGAGTAGTCGCGAAGGGTAGATTAATGTTGCCACTTGATCGTCTAACGCGCATTCCGCGGATTGACTTGCGTCGAAGAGCGATAAGTCGGTTACTGTGAGCCCCGAAACGGTCTTCGGGTGGCCTAATCTGCAAAGCGAAGCTTTGCTGGCCAGGGCATTTTGTGAGTGTAAAAAACCGCGAAAAACTCGCACCTGTGATGCGAAAAAGGCCCTGTTTTTGTGTGCAAAGTGCTTTTCATTATGGAGGCGGCGGGAGTTGAACCCGCGTCCGAGAAAGTCCGCCGTGCAAAGCCTACGTGTGTATCCGGTTCTGTTGGTTCAGCAGCGGCCTAAAAAACCGGCAAGAGCGACAGCCGCCTAGTCCGATTGATCTCGGCCCCAAAACTCCGGACCGAAGTCCGGGGCCTATCCTGCAACATGACGCTCGCTAGCTAACGCGCAGGCTCATCAGCCGGAGCGGCCACCTAATCTAAATTAGGCAGCGTAAGCAAACTGCTGATTATTGGCAGTTGTTGTTTTCCGATCGTTTTACGGGAGCTCGGAACCCGACACGCCTTCACACAACGATTCAATCCCGTCGAATCCGTTGCGCCCCCATATTCAGTGGGACTAGGAAGTATTCTATCAATTAGATGCTTTCGGCCTCCCTGTCGATGCGCTCGGGCGCACGCTCTCGGTTTCCCAGGTGAGAAGGTAATCGTCGCTCCATGCAAAGCGCAGTCGCGCCCGTCGTCACCCCATCCGTGTTCCAAGAGGAGGGAGAGCAGCACAGCCCCTTATTCCACGTCGTTCTGTTGGATGATGACGAGCATACCTACGATTACGTGATCGAAATGCTGCAGAAGCTGTTCCTGTTTCCGCGTGATGTGGCGTTCCGACACGCGGTTGAGGTCGATACAACGGGCCGTACCGTGGTGATTACCTGCGAGCGGCCGCAAGCGGAATTTGCTCGCGACCAGATTCACGCGTACGGTAAAGATCCGCGCATGCCCAAATCGAAGGGATCCATGTCGGCGGTGTTGATTCCGGCTGGAAACACGGCACTCGGTTGACGCTTGGGCTAGTTTTCCGCGGCAATGGTTGGAAACGTGCCGGAAAT
>JAFAUR010000239.1 GCA_019243205.1 Acidobacteriaceae bacterium
CCGCGCGGTGACGGGATCCGCTGCACCATCTGGACCGCGTTTTCGGCCATCTGTCGGGTCGCGCCTTCCTGGCGTCCCCAATTGGCGTAGGCGAACTTCGCGACTATATCTCCACGCTCCTTGAGCGCATCAAGAGGGAGCGACACGTCGAATTCACGCCGGAGGGTCGATTTGACGCCAATCTCAATGTTGTCGTAATCGACGAACACGGCAATGTTCAGTCTGTCTTGCATTCAATTCCTTTTTCTTCGCGTTCCGGTTCATAAGATCGGGCTCGCGGGATTTTTCAGCCCGAGACACAGCTCAGGCGACTTGCTTTACTGACTCGCGAATGAAGTGGATGATCTTCTCGAGAGATGCGCCTGGTTGAAAGACCCCGGCGACTCCCAGCTTCTTAAGCGCGGCGGCGTCGTCATCCGGGATGATCCCGCCGACCACCACAAGAACATCGGTCATCTCTTTTTCGCGAAGCAACTCCATAATGCGGGGCACAATCACGTTGTGTGCACCGGAAAGGATGGACAGGCCAATGACCTGGACATCCTCCTGAAGAGCTGCATTAACGATCATTTCCGGAGTTTGCCGGAGACCTGTGTAGATTACCTCCATACCGGCGTCACGAAGAGCTCGTGCGATCACTTTCGCGCCGCGGTCGTGTCCATCGAGGCCAGGTTTGGCGACGAGCACACGGATTGGTATATCCATACTTACACTGTCCAGATTATAGAACGGCAGCAGACCCTGAGCCTGGTGCGAGCGGGGCGAGAATACGGGAGAGGTTCTGATGAAGACAGAGTTTTTCGGTGTTGCGCCCTTGTTACAGGTCTACGATATGCCAACGGCCGTTAGGTTCTACCGAGATGTGCTCGGCTTCGATCTCGTAAACCAGTCGAGTGACGGTGAGGAGTTTGACTGGTGCCTGTTGTCGCGCGGCGGTGCTGAAATCATGCTGAACACAATTTATGAATCGCAGCACCGCCCCTCGCAACCCGACGCGAAGCGCACGGCCGCTCACGGCGATACCGGATTGTATTTCGCGTGCCGTGATCTTGAAAGCGCTTACGACCATCTGCAGGCCCACGGCATACCAATTGACCCTCCGCGAGTAGCTCCGTACGGAATGCGGCAGCTGTACTTTAGGGACCCGGACGGGTACACGCTCTGCTTTCAATGGCCCTCCGATGAGCAATGGGCCGAGAACTGGCGACGGCGATACAGCTTCGAGGTCTAGATCGGATCTCCGGGGTATGCGTGTCATGCCGGATCCCCGCGGGGAGTTCGATCGGTCCGGGCCACTCGTCGGAGGTGCAGCGTTAATTTCAACGTCAGTGATGGTTGAGCGCGCGGGAGCATTTCCGGGGACTATTGAAATCGATGAGTCCACAGCGCGGCGGATCCATGCCATTCGTTCCTGCAAAGATGCCGGGCCCGCCTCCAGCTACACACCGGTGAACTGGCCGGGACAGGTCCGACTCTCTTGAATTCGCGTGCCCCTACTCTCTTCCCCTACCGTTATACGCAGGTTTGCTCGGTTTTTCTGACCTCTAAGCACGTAAAGGCCGCTCCGCAGCCCGCCGAAAGACGGGTAGGAGAACAAACCATGAAACTGAACGGTCTTCTACTCGGCTTCGTACTGGCCTTTACGGCTTACAGCCAAACTCCTTCCGACTTGGTCAATGTCACGCCCTGCCGCGTCGTGGATACTCGCGACAGTGCGCGCGGCGACCTGGGAGCGCCATACCTAACGGGCGATATCTCGCGTGATTTCCCTATTCTGGAGAGCGCCTGCGGCATACCCGCCACTGCATCTGCTTACGCTTTGAACATCACTGTGGTCCCCCATAATGGACTTGGGTATCTTACCGTTTGGCCTGCGGGAACAGATCGTCCGCAGGTTTCCACGCTGAATTCCCCGGATGGTTCCATAGTCGCGAACGCGGCCATTGTGCCGGCGGGGGCGAATGGGGCGATTTCGGTTTACGCTTCGCAGGACACGGACGTAGTCATCGATATCAACGGCTACTTCGCGCCGGCCGCAACTCCAGTCACAGCC
>JAFAUR010000414.1 GCA_019243205.1 Acidobacteriaceae bacterium
CTTGAGAGTTCGGTAGATTCACTGTTTTCCTGGTCCCCAGAACCTGTGAAAGAACTGTATCAGATCGCGCGATTGTCGAGCGCCGCAAGGCTGAGTTGCGTGAATCACCCGTACTCACGATTCCGTAAAACGCCGCCGGCCTTCGTCATTGATCAACACGAGACGCGGCCTGATCTTCGCGCTTTGTTTCGACACGCTTGGTTTCGCCTTCGACTCAGAAGTGGCATTCCTTCCATCGCGGTTAGCGGAGTGGCCATTTCTCAGGATGCTCAGCTCCCGTACCGTCGCAGTCAAGTTTGGCCCGGAACTCTTTCAAGACGGCTCGATCCCTCTCGAACGCATAGGTCGCGTAAGATCCACAATCCCCCGGACCTCGATATCGGTTGAGAATCGACAGGGTTTTGGTTGATCTGTTGAACTCTGGTAATCCAGTGATCTCAGTCTCGTCCTTTCGTACAAGTGTTTTGCCATCCGCTCCTGTAGCCTCATACGTAGGCATCTGCAAGGCTTGAACCCGGTGGGAACGCTCGTTTCCGGAGATTAGATAGTACTGCTCTGAGCCTTGGTATGCACCGAATGAACACGCGACCTCGGCCAACGTCCTTGAGCCGCCTAGGTCGTAAAATTGCACGCCCCGCTGCCCGCTTGGGCCAGCTTGAAATTCCTGCTCGCATTCATCAGACCACCCCAGCGCCTTACGCCACGCCGCCCGGTCCGCATCGGGATTCGGCCAGCCACTCGCTTCGTTCGTGCGCGAAGTATGTTCGGGTCGACAGGCCAGAAGAAACAGAGCCACCATAGCGAATGAAATTCCGGTAGCCAGAGCCGGAAGACTGCGGATCCTTTTCATCCGATCCTTGCGGCTGTCAAATCGCTCTCGATCTTACTCGCATAACCAGCAATCTTTTCGGCCTGGTCAAGCCCGTTTATGATTCGCCGGGCGTTCACGTAATCGCATGCGTTCTGATTTATGTAATCGCTCAACTTCTTGCCGGTGAAGGACCCTGTTCGCATGCCCAATGACATGATCTGGTATGCCACTTTAGGATCCAGTGCGAGATCCGGATTGTTGACGAGTTGATCGCCCATCCCGAGAAGTTGTCCCAGGCGACTGTAGTTGGCTCTCCCCGTAATCTGAACGTAACCACGACCGCGAAACCGGAACCCGTCGCCGTCTTGTGTGTTACCAAGTCGATGTCCTAGAGGGGTATCGGCATCATAACGCCGGAAGTAATCGGATGAACCTCGCTCAGAGATAGGAGTCCACGTATCGGCGCACTCATGCTTGACAGTCGCGAGCATGTACGCTGCCCAGCGAATGTCCGAGATCTCAGGATCGGTACTAATAAAGCCCATTAGCCTGCCGGCACCCGCGACTTGATCCGGCTTGAGTGCAGATCCCGGGAATGCTGTGACATAGCCGGAAAGTAGCTTTTGGTCGTCGAACTGGAACATCGCAGAATCTCCTTTGAGAGACTTTGAATCCTATCAGAGATTCACAGGAAAAAGGCGATGGTCAAGAACTGGCGGGAATTCACCGAAAGCACTTTACTGAAGCTTTCGTCCGCGGCAGTCACATAGGGAACGAAAAAGTCGCGTCGGAGAACGCACAGGGAATTATCGGTACCTAACCGGTCCGATGTACGGATTGCTGACGGTCCCGCGGGGATCCAACACGCACGTTGCGAATTTCGGAAAGTAAGAATAAGTGGGGCGGTCCATATCTGCGAGGAAACGAGATATGCGCTGCTCAGCTTACACCGACGGCGACCCCTACTTGCTGTCCTTTCGCAGTAACCGCGTGCCAAGGAGGAAGAACCAAAGCGTCCCGCCCAAGGCGTTCGCCATCACGAGCGGAAAGAAGCCTGTCAACGACAACAGCCCGAACACCCCTGTCATGACGCCGGTCCAGGCGATCGCCTTCCCGAACCTTGCCTTTATCATCGTGATGCTCGCCAGCAACACGCCCAGCGATGGAATCACGATGATGTAAAAGGTCAGCAGCGGCGTCGCATAAATTGACGAGACGTATTCGCTCGCGGCCAGATAGACGGCA
>JAFAUR010000494.1 GCA_019243205.1 Acidobacteriaceae bacterium
AGCACACCTTCGCTGACGATGGAGAAATAGATGCCGGAGTATCCGCTTTGCCAAAATCGCTTGACCATGTCGGGTCTCGCGAAACGAAGCGCAAGCTTAAAACACGGCATGCGCGGTTGAGAAACCTGCAGGACCGCGGAGCCGAATCGGTATTGATCGCCGATGCACACCCGCTCCTCAATCAGTCCTTCGGTCGTGAGATTTTCTCCGAACGCGCCGGATGGCAAATCGGTAACGTCGAGCTCGCGACGCCAGAACTCGTAGTGCTCCGACGCATATAGGTACACGGCCTTCGCAGGACCGCCGTGCACCCGAGGATCAGCTTGCCGGTCGCCGTCGAGATTGTATGGCCGCAGAGCTACCGGGCCGGTGACGGCATCCTTGAAGATACTCGTCAGCACAGTTCTTCCATCCACCTGAAGTTCGCGCGGCATGCCCACATTCACCGAAAGAATACGCATTGGCCGATTTGTTCCCATTGTAGGTTCTGCCCCGGCCGCAACCATTCGCCGCGTATCATCATCCCTGAGATATTCCATGGAATTTCGACAACTAGGTTTATCTGGTTTAAAAGTGCCCGCGCTTACCTTCGGGACTGGAACATTTGGCGGTGGAAATGAGCTTTTCAAAGCCTGGGGCTCGACGGACGTTGACGAAGCACGCGGGCTGGTAGATATTTGCCTCGATGCGGGAGTCAATATGTTCGACACCGCCGATATTTATTCCGATGGCCTCTCCGAACAAATCCTGGGCAAAGCGATTGAAGGCAAGCGCGATCGCCTGCTGATAGCGACCAAGGCTTCTTTTCCGACGGGAGACGGGCCGAATGACTTGGGCAACTCCCGGTTTCATCTCATTCGTGCCTGCGAGGCGAGTCTGAAGCGTCTGAATACGGATTACATCGATCTCTATCAGTTGCACGGTTTCGATGCGCTTACACCGATAGAAGAAACGCTCAGCACTCTCGACGAGCTAGTCCGGAGCGGGAAAGTCCGATATGTGGGCTGTTCGAATTTCTCGGGCTGGCACCTGATGAAATCGCTGGACGTCTCACGGCGGTATGGTTGGCCGCCATTCGTCGCCCATCAGGCATACTACTCGCTCGTCGGCCGTGATTACGAATGGGAACTGATGCCGGTCGCAGTGGATCAGCGTATCGGAACGCTCGTTTGGAGTCCTCTGGGTTGGGGTCGCCTGACGGGAAAGATCAGGCGCGGCCAACCGCTGCCGGAGACCAGCCGTCTGCACAAGACCGCGGACCTGGGGCCACAAGTTCCGGAAGAACATCTTTACAAAGTCGTGGACGCCCTGGATGAAATAGCTAACGAAACGGGAAAGACAGTCCCGCAGATCGCACTGAACTGGCTTTTGCAGCGGCCCACGATTTGCTCGGTGATCATTGGCGCGCGCAACGAACAGCAGCTACGGCAGAATCTGGGCGCCGCAGATTGGAATCTGTCAGCCGAACAGATAACTCGGCTGGACGCCGCGAGTAAAGTTCAGATGCCGTATCCGTACTGGCATCAGCAGTCCGCCGCACCGACCCGCAATCCCGCAGTAATTCCGAATGGCTGAGCGGGGCCGGGCAGAGCTAGCGCAAAAGAGGAGCGAGCTGTCGCGCTCGCTAACGGTGACCATGGCGGTGGCTTCCGGAGTCGCGGTGGCGAATCTGTATTACAACCAGCCGCTGCTTGCCGATATGGCACGCGATCTTCACGTCGGATCGCACAGCATAGGATTGGTCGCGACCGCGACGCAGATAGGGTATGCCGTGGGAATGCCTGTTTTCATCCCGCTGGGCGACTTCATTGAGCGGCGCAGCCTCGTAGTTTCGCTGTTCGTGGCCGTAGGGGGCGTGTTGGCGGGCGTTGCTCTCTCCCACTCGCTTGCCAGCTTGGTGGCAACCAGCTTCCTCGTCGGACTCACGACGATTATTGCCCAGATTCTGATTCCGTTCGCGACTGAGCTTGCCTCTCCCGCCGAGCGGGGCAAGACCATCGGGACCATCATGACAGGTGTTTTGCTTGGAATCCTGCTGGCTCGCACGGTAAGCGGCGTGGTCGCTCAGCACCTCGGCTGGAGAGCGATGTACTGGATTGCCGCGGCTGGCGCGGGCACGTTTGCGCTCCTGCTTCGTTTCGCTCTGCCGCGCATTCCCGCCCCGCGTGGGGTGCGCTATGCGGACCTGATGAGATCCATCTGGCAAATCATGCGCGAGGAAGGAAAGCTGCTGCAGGTGTCCGCTACGGCAGGCCTGATCTTCGCGTCCTTTAGTGCGTTCTGGACCACGCTTGTTTTTCATCTCGGTGTTCCACCTCTGCATTACGGAGCGCAGGCTGCAGGACTGTTCGGCCTGGTGGGCGCAGTCGGGGCAGGTGTCGCGCCATGGGCGGGCCGCTTGTCTGATTCGCGCTCGCCCCGATTCGTCGTGAAGTTGTCACTGGCCATCGTCCTCTCAGCATTCCTGCTGTTCTGGAGCGCAGGCAATTCCATTTGGGGCCTCATTATAGGGGTCATCGTCCTCGACGCGGGCGTGCAGGCCGCCCAGGTCGCGAATCAAACTCGTGTACTGAGTTTGCGTCCGAAAGCTCGAAACCGGGTGAATACGGTGTACATGATCTCGTACTTCACGGGCGGCTCCATCGGTTCCCTGGCAGGGTCCTTTGCGTGGAGCCGAGACGGATGGAGCGGGGTCTGCGTGGCGGGAATCGGTTTTCTTGTTCTGGCCGTCATCGCGCTTGTTTCACGAGGCCCTGCTCCGATCACGATAACCTCAGACTGACCCCGCCCTTTTGTGACGACCACGACACCCGAGCGTTCCCGGACCAGTTTCTGGTTCTCGGTGAAAGAGTCCCTGCGCGGCACTAAGCAGGACTTCACCGAGGGCTCGATCAGCCGCGATGTGCTCCTGCTCGCCATCCCGATGGTGCTCGAGATGTGCATGGAATCGCTTTTCGCGGTGGTCGACATTTTCTGGGTTACACGGCTCGGATCGAACGCGGTGGCAACCGTGGGACTCACCGAGTCCATGCTCACGCTCGTGTTCTCGGTGGGTCTGGGAGTGAGCATGTCCACCACCGCGATGGTGGCCAGACGTGTGGGCGAACATGATCGCGCGGGAGCAAGTACGGCTGCGGCGCAATCCATTCTGCTGGGCCTGGCCGTTGCGCTGACCATGGGGCTGCCCGGATGCTTCTTCGCAAGGCAGTTACTGGCGTTGATGGGCGCCCCGCCGGATCTGATTGCCGGCGGCCACCATTACACCTCCATCGTCTTTGGAGGGACGGTCAGCGTTGTTCTTCTGTTTATCAACAACGCGATTTTCCGGGGAGCAGGAGACGCATCCGTTGCCATGCGGGTCTTGTGGTTCTCCAATCTGATCAACCTCGTGCTTGATCCGCTGTTCATCTTCGGAATCGGCCCTTTCCCGGCACTCGGAGTGACAGGCGCAGCGGTTTCCACGCTGATTGGCCGCAGCTGCGGAGTGATTTATCAGTTGGCTATCCTGTCGCGCGGAAGTAGCAGGATCACCGTCCGGCTGAGTCACATCCGACCGAATCCGCGCGTGATCAGCACGTTGATTCGTGTATCCTCTACCGGAGTTCTGCAATTTGCGATCGGTCACACCAGCTGGATCGCGCTGGTGCGCATGGTCAGCAGCTTCGGCAGCGTAGCCGTCGCAGGCTATGCAATCGGCATTCGCGTGTTCATGTTCGTGATCTTGCCCTCATGGGGTCTAAGTGGCGCCGCCGCAACCATGGTTGGCCAGAATCTGGGGGCTCGCAAACCGGAGCGCGCCGTGCGCGCGGTCTATCTCACGTCGGTGTACAACATGATCTTCCTGGGGGTGATAGCCGTCATTTTCATCCTCGCGCCCCGGTTCATCGTTCACATCTTCACAACCGATCCGGAGGTTGTGCCGTTTGCCGTTGATTGCCTGAGGGTCATCGCCTGGGGCAATCTGTTTTATGCATTCGGCATGGTAATGGTGCAGGCATTCAATGGAGCCGGAGACACGGTCACGCCGACGATCATCAATCTATTTGGTTTCTGGTTCCTTGAGATCCCGCTCGCTTTTTTCCTCGCTTATCGCGCGAACCTTCAGGTTCGGGGCGTATTTATGGCGATCCCGATCTCGGAGGTCTTCATCTCGACTGCCGGGCTTGTTCTGTTTTTACGCGGGAGATGGAAAAAGAAGGTGATCTAAGCCCGTCTTCGGAACAGGGCATGATAGACCACCAGCACCACGATCGCGCCGATGATGGCCACGATGATGCTGTAAAGGTTTAAGCCGCTTACACCCTGCGCTCCGAAGAGCGAAAACAGCCAGCCTCCAACCACCGCGCCGACGATCCCGAGAATGATATCGAGGAGTATTCCTTCGCCCCTCTTGTTGACGATTTTGCTTCCGATGAATCCGGCGATCAGCCCCAGGATGATCCAGGCAAGAAACGACATGTAAAGCCCTCCCTGCTAATGACTGTAACCGGAACAAACGGTTTCAAATACTGCAAAAGTACTGCCCGATAGTACGAGGAGGGGGTACCCTGAATGCAGGGAACCGGACAGCGGGCGTACGCCCGGCGCGGTGCTACACTCAGTTGTGCGGACGCGGAAACTGGGTGTTATCCCCGCCCGATTTACCTCCTCTCGATTTCCCGGAAAAGCGCTCGCCCCCATAGCCGGCAAACCCATGCTGCAGCACGTATGGGAACGGGCCGCGCGCGCCAGGTACCTGGATGATCTGCTGGTCGCAACCGACGACGAACGCATTGCCGCCGCGGTTCGTAAGTTCGGGGGCCGCGTACGAATGACGCGGAGCGACCATCCCTCGGGAACCGACCGGCTAGCCGAAGTCGCGTATGCCGAACCAGCCTCTCTCTACATCAATATTCAGGGAGACGAGCCGCTGATCGATCCCGAAGCAATCGATGCCGCCATTCTCTCCGTTCTGGGCGATGAGGCGGTCTCGATGGGTACTCTCAAAAAGCGCATCGTCGATCCGACCGATGTCATGAATCCTAACGTCGTCAAAGTGGTGACGAACTTAATGGACGACGCCATTTATTTCTCCCGCGCCCCGATTCCGTTTGAGCGCGACGGGCGCAGCGCCCAACAGATTCATTACAAACACATCGGGCTTTACGTGTATCGGGGAGAACTCCTCCAGCGTTATCCCGACCTGACGGTTGGTCCGCTGGAGACGGCAGAGCGCCTGGAGCAATTGCGTGCGCTCGAGAACGGCTTCCGTATCCGGGTAATCAGCACGGACTACGAATCCCTCGGGGTCGATACGCCGGAAGATCTGGAGCGCGTCAATCAATTGTTTTCCGCCGTCGCGAGTTCGTTCGGTTTGAGTGAGTCATGAAACTGCGTGCGCAGGGGTTGAATGGCTAAATACATATTCGTAACCGGAGGCGTTGTATCGTCGCTTGGCAAGGGAATCGCCGCTGCCTCGATCGGCTGCCTTCTCGAGAGCCGTGGCTTGCGTGTCACGCTTCAAAAGTTCGA
>JAFAUR010000676.1 GCA_019243205.1 Acidobacteriaceae bacterium
AGCCAGCCGTCGCTGTCGGGAACGCCAACGAGCCGTCCCGGAACGTCGCTGTCCAGCGTAAGCGTGGGCATACGAATCTGCTGTCCAATCGCATTTCCGTTAGGGAAGTATTGGCGGGCGAGGGTTCGATTGATGACAGCGACGGGCGCGCCACGGGTATTCTCCGTTTCGTCCCAGAGTCGACCTTCGAGGAGCGGGATGTGGAGCGTGGAGAAATATTCCTGACTGATGAAGTTGACGCGGAGATACTGACGCTGCGCGAAGGGAATGCCGAGGATTGCGAAAGCGATCTCGACGCCGCTATCGGGTGGAGTCGCGTTGGCGGATAAGGCAACGTTGGTGATTCCAGGTACGGCGGCGATTTTCTGCTGAAGCAGCTTGAAATACGCCGCGCGCTCCTCACGAGTGACATAGCTGTGCCTATGGAGCGGAATGGGTACAGACATTACGTGTGCCGGATCATAGCCAAAGTTGCGGTGCGTCATCCGCATAAAGCCGCCAATAGCTGACCCGGCGGCTCCCATAACGATGGTGGTAAGCGCGATCTGTGTGGCGATCAGCATGCTGAGTGAGCGCGCCTGGCCACTTCGTCCGGCTATCTTGCGCCCGGTGGCCTGGATCACCTTTGAAACATCGGGACGCGACATCCGAAACGACGGCAGAAGTCCAAAGAGGAGCCCGCTCACCAGTGCCAATGCAACGGAGAAGGCGAGAATGGGGGCATTGATCCGGATCACCGACTCGTGCATAAAGACGTCGGGAAAGAGTGAGAAGATCAATCTCGCCATCCAGTACGCAAGAACGATGCCGAGCAGCGAACCGGTGACGGCGAGAACTAGAGCCTCCACGATCAGCTGCCGGATGATGCGGTAACGGCTGGCGCCGAGAGCGGTGCGGACGGCAAGTTCGCCTTGACGGCTCATGCCGCGCGCGAGCAACAGAATGGAGCAGTTGGCGCAGCCGATGATGAGCAGCATGACGACGGCGGCGAAGAGCAGAACTAGAGTGCGTCCTACTGCTATGACAATGCGGTCGGTGATGTGCTCCAGATGCATGCGCAACCGAGTCGGGAAGCGGTGCGGAGTTTCTTTCGCAAACTGATGAACCAGCGCGCCGATTTCGGCGTTAGCGCGCTCCAGGCTGACGCCGGGCTTGAGCTTCATAATGGGCAGAACGTTGCGGTCGCGCGTGGGCAGGAGCGACATAGGAATATAAAGATCGGGCTCCCATGTGTAATCCCTGGGCATGATGCCAACGATGGTGTAGGGCTTGTGGTCGAGCTCGAGTGTTTTTCCGAGAACGCTCCGGTCGCTGTTGTAGTGGCGCATCCAAAAGTCGTAGCTAAGCACGACGGGCTGCTGGCCGGCGACTTCGGAGTCAGACGGCTGGATGTTGCGGCCGAACAGGGCGGGAACGCGCAGGAAGCTACCCGCATTTTCGGTGATGTAGGTGAGGGTGACCTCTTCGGGAATATCGCCGCCGGTGATTTCGGACGTAATGCTATCGTCGCCGAGCACATCCTCCACGCTGTTGGACTTCAGCAGCTGCTGATACTGTGACCAGGTAAGACTGAACCACCGCTGCGGCGATGTGGGTTGATCGTCATTCAGGTAGATGGGGTAGGTAAGACGCTGCCAATCAGCGTAGGGCACGGGATGCAGTAGCACCGCATAGATGACCGAGAACATCGAGGTGGTCGCCCCGATGCCGAGTGCCAGTGACAGCACCGCCACGGCGGCGAAGCCAAGGTTGCGACGCAGGGCGCGAAGACCGTAGCGGATATCTCCGTTTAACTCATCGAAGAGGCGGAGGCCAATAGCGTCGCGGTAATTTTCGTTTTGGGCGGCCGGCCAGCCGAGATCGATGCGCGCCTTGCGGCGGGCTTCATCTTCGGAGAGGCCCCGGCGGATCAAATCTTCCTGGTAAGCGTCTAGGGTAGAACGAAACTCCTCTTCAACGTCGCTCGGTATGCGCGGTGCGAGAGAGCGCCGGAGTTTGAGAATTGCGGCGAGGAGACTCATACCTCATCCGCCTTCTTATTGAGAATTCCGGCGACGACATTGGTCATGTCGATCCATTTGGCGGTCTCGGCCTTGAGCTGACGCTTACCGGCAGCGGTTAGCGAGTAAAAGCGGGCCCGGCGATTGTTCTCCGACTCGCCCCACTCGCCTTTGATCCAGCCCTGGCGCTCGAGACGATAGATGGCGGTGTAGAAGGAGCCTTGCAGGATTTCGAGGCGCTCGCCGGAGATCTGCTGGATGCGCAGCAGGATGCCGTATCCGTGCAGCGGAGCGAGCGAGATCGCCTTAAGGATGAGCATCTCGAGTGTGCCCTGCGGGATTTCAACCACTTTCGGCAAAAGGCTCTCTCCTATCTGGGAAAGGAGTATACGCGATCTCTCCTTTCCCGTCAAGGGGAACCGATAAGCTGAGCGACTGTGTCCTCGGCGGGTTCAGCTGATTCGCTCTTGCGGCCTGCGATGCCTTCAGTGCAATTGTCGATAAATTCCCAATGCGCTCATTGAGGCGGGATTAGTACCGGAAAAGTCGGCTTTTCAACTTCGATGTTCGAACCGGTCAAGTTGCCGTAAAACGCGCAAACCGGATATGTGACAAGCCAGTTCGGGATTACTCGCCACTAACGGCCAAGGGTTTACGAATCGAAGCACGCCTACTGAAACGTCGTGGGCACGCTCATCGCACGAGATAGCAGATGAGAAGCGTTAGTAATCCGCGTCTGGACGGAGAAAGCTCATTGCGCCAGCAATTTACGACCACGTCAATGTTTTGGAAGCGCACTCGAAGCCCGTTTCTGGCTCGCGGCCGTGCAGTTTCGACTAAAGGCAAACGGACACTGACTTTCGAAGCCCGTGCGGCTGGGGAGAACATGCCGGATGGACACTCAGGCACAGAGTTATGTTGTGGCGCTCGCCTCGTAAACGGTTGCCCCTTAACGGGCGATGTTCAAAAATTGCGCTGTTTGCGTGAAATCGTTTTCAGACTCTACCTGCCTGCCTGGCCCAGGATCACCTTCCCCGGCAGTGCACCCGTCATCTTACCTTCACTGATCACCGGAACGCCGTTCACCAGCACATACTGCATCCCTTCCGACA
>JAFAUR010000870.1 GCA_019243205.1 Acidobacteriaceae bacterium
CTGCAACCCAAACTCGACAGCCGCGCACAGCGCAGCGATATTGATGGCTGCGTACCCAGCCAGGCCCGCAGCGATGACCCGGCGGCGCGAGTCGAGCGATGCTCCGACGCTGAGAACCCGGTAGCAGCCGTATGCGACCAGTGAGCCTACAATCGCCATATTGAAGCAGTTCGCGCCAAGCGCGGTGATTCCACCATCACCAAAAAACAGCGCTTGTATGGCCAGTGCAGTCGAAATAGCGAGAATTGAAGCCCAAGGCCCAAGCACAATAGAAGAGATCCCCATGCCTACCGCATGCCCGGTCGTTCCTCCCGGGAGAGGAAGATTGAACATCATCACGACAAACGAAAACGCCGAAAATACTGAGATAAGCGGCAGGAAGCGCGTATTGAGAGTTCGCTTGACACGTTGTGCGGCGACGTACCAGAACGAAGCTGATGAGGCATACAGTACCCCGCAAGTCTCCGGACTCAGATAACCATCGGGGATGTGCATGCGGGCGCTCGATTGATTATTTCATTCCCCAGCGACTCTGTCGGCACATTTACCAGTCGCGGTTCGAGCCGGAATTTCTTCGCCCGTTAAATTACGAATCTCTCGATGAGAGATATGAAAACGAAGTCGGCGTCATATATAACGGTGAGCGCGAGCCGCTCAGGAAAAAACCGTGAAGGTCTGGAGCGAGCGTCCAAGCTCTGTTCAGACAGATTGGAGTTTTACTCGTGACGGAACAGCGTGAGTCGTCTCAACAACTCGCGAAGGCCCTGGGCTGGTTCAGCATCGGTCTCGGTATTGCGGAACTCGTTACTCCGAGAGCGATAGCGGGCTTGATTGGCGTACAGGACGACGCCAAAACCAAGAACATTCTCAGGTTCTACGGCGCTCGTGAACTCGCCGCCGGCGTAGGGATTCTCTCTGACTCCAATAGACCCGCATGGCTGTGGGCTCGCGTGGCGGGCGACTGCCTTGACTTGTCTTCCTTATTCAAAGCCATGGTCTCGGACGATAACGATCGGCGCCGGGCATTTGCTGCAACAGCGGCGGTTCTGGGCGTTACGATAGCGGACGTTCGTTGCGCGATGCAAATGATGAATACAGATCACGCGCAGGCTCGCACCGGCAGCGATGCCCGGGCACGTACGGAATCAGCCCCGATCTCGAGTTCCATCATCATCGCGCGCAGCCCCGAAGAAGTATATGCGTTCTGGCGTGATTTCAGTCGGCTGCCGGAGATCTTGGATCGACTTGACTCAGTTCAGGTCATAGACGACAGGCGCTCGCATTGGAAACTCTCGGCGCCCATGGGCCGCACTTTGGAGTGGGACGCGGAGACAACCGCAGATGAGCCGAACACCCGCATCGCTTGGCGCTCGCTGTCGACGACCACGCCGCATTCGGGAGAAGTGCGGTTCGAGCCGGCGACGGGCCAGCGGGGAACCAAGGTGAGTGTTGAGATCCAGCCTGCGGGTATGGGCGGCAGCATTGGTAAGCTCTTCGGCCTTGTTCCGGAGCAACACGTCAAGATCGCCCTCCGCAACTTGAAGCAACTTCTGGAACTGGGCGAAGTCGTCAAGTCGGACGCGAGTATCCATCGCGGGATGTATCCGGCGCAACCGGCGGCTGAATACCCCGCCGCAGGTGAAGCGCGGCAAGCCGCGGCTTCCGTATAGGCTTCGAGCAAAGGGGAACCCAAACATGAGAGCTAATTGTTGGATCGGCAAGGAAAAGGTCAGTGTTGAGACGGTTCCTGACCCGAAGATTCTGAGCCAGAGTGATGCCATCGTAAGAATTACATCGACGGCTATCTGTGGTTCCGATCTCCACCTCTATAACGGGTATGTTCCGACGATGGAGAGCGGGGACGTGCTTGGACACGAATTCATGGGCGAAGTGGTCGAGGTGGGTCGGGATGTGAAGAATCTGAGGAAAGGCGACCGTGTGGTCGTACCTTTTCCCATTGCCTGCGGTACGTGTTTCTTCTGCCAAAGAGGGCTGACATCGATTTGCGAAAACACGAACCCGAATGCGTGGATGGCAGAAAAGATGTGGGGGCACTCTCCTGCTGGTATCTTCGGCTATTCGCATCTCCTGGGTGGTTATGCCGGCGGTCAGGCAGAGTATGCGCGGGTGCCGTTCGCCGACGTGAATCCACTCAAAGTCCCGGACGGGATGGCAGATGAGCAGGTTCTGTTTTTGTCGGACATTTTCCCCACCGGCTACATGGGGGCAGATCTGTGTTGCATTCAGCCGGGTGACACCATCGCGGTATGGGGTTGCGGACCCGTCGGGCAGTTCGCCATGAAAAGCGCCTTTCTGCTGGGTGCGGAACGAGTGATCGGAATCGATCGGTTCCCTTACCGGCTACAGATGGCGCGTGAAAAAGTGGGTGTGGAAACCATCAACTATGAAGAGACGAGCGTACTGAGCGCACTGAAAGAGATGACGGGAGGACGCGGACCCGATGCCTGTATCGATTCCGTCGGAATGGAAGCCCATGCTCCGGGAATTTTCGGTGCGTACGATCGAGCGAAGCAGGCTGTCAGACTCGAAACCGACCGGCCAATCGCACTGCGTGAAGCGATTATGGCGTGCCGGAATGGCGGAACGGTTTCAGTGATCGGCGTCTACGGCGGCTTTATTGATAAATTTCCTGCCGGGTCAATGATGAATCGCTCGATAACCATCAAGACTGGCCAATGCCACGTGCATCGATATCTGAAGCCACTGCTCGAACGGATTCAAAACGGCGAGATCGATCCTTCGTTTGTCATTACTCACCGACTTCCGCTAGAGGAAGCGCCGCAGGCTTACAAGATGTTCCGCGACAAGCAGGACCGCTGCGAAAAGGTAGTGCTGAAGCCTCACTCATAGTCATTACAGGGATCTTGCGGGCAGTCAGGCGCGGGCCCGGCAAAACGCGGCCCCCTCGAAGCCGGTTCGATGAAGCAGCGAGTCGGGCCCGCCTGACGACACTACCGAGCGCACTCGCATTGAACCACGAGCGGTACGGAAGAAAGCATCACGCATGCGCGAATGATCACCGGGGTGGGCCGATTCTGCCGGAGTGCTTGCGGTGATTATCTACCGTGAGCCTGTTGTCTCACGTCAGATTCAAGCGGTGCGCTTCTTCGTCACTCAAAAGATGCAGGCCGCTATATTCGCGGGCAGCAGCTCGACCTGCTGGCCCGCAACCTAAGGACGGCATCAATGTGCTGGCCGACTGCTGCTAGCGCGGCATACGGTTATTTCCATCACGCAGCAGACAGACCTAAACGGCCCTGTGGGACACGTCATTGTCGCTGTCCTGTTCGGCGTCGCTGAAATCGGACTACAGCAAGGAACGGCACGCCACGGGCATCGCCGACGCGAAGAAGAAGGGCGCTTACACCGGACGACAGAAAGAACGCCAGCCCGCGCGGGCGCGGGCTGGCGAACGCAGGGCCTTACCGCTCCCGAAATCGCCAACGTACTCGGCGTGAAGGAGCGCACTGTTTTCAGTATCTGAGGCAATCCCAATGAGCGCCATTGTTCTCTATGGCGTGGACGAAACCAAACACATGCGCCGGTATTACCGCATGGATGGCAACCGGATTTGTCCGTTCAGTGGTGTCTCATGCGTGAATGGGGCCGCATCGGCAGTACCGGCCACCCGCGCAGCGTCCCTTTCCCTACGCCGCATGAAGCTAAGCCGCTCTCGACAGGCAGCGTCAGGCAAAGCAGCCCCGAGTACTCCGGTTTATTGTGAAGAGGTTAACAGGTCGATGACTTTACAGCCTTTTTCTCTCCGTCATGGCAAAGCGCTCAAAGAGCGTCGCATCAGGGTCTCCATGTCGGAATCGTTGCGAAACCGGCTCTGGATGACACTGCAACAATTCAACCGGTCTTTTTACTATCAGTCCGACCCAAGTGATAACTGGAACGTCAAGACAGACCTCATCGAGGAAACTGAGCGCAATCTCGAACGCCTCCTGGGCAGGTCGCCGCTGAAGGCGAAAAGTTTACAGGGCGGGGAGATAACCGGCATCGAAGGCTATTTCAAAAGTGGCTTCCCATCCTGCGCATTTGAGGTTGTTGAGCAGTTTGCCGCCGAACTGAAAGCCCACGACATTAAGGATGCATTTACGTTCCAAGCGCAGGTGAATGACGCCATGCTGGCCTTTTCCTGTGCATGGCGCTTATCTGATGGCAGGTTCTTTCAGGTTGACAGCCAGTTCTTGCATGAAGAGGTTGTGCAGAAAGCCGAGGATATTCTTTCTAAGGTCGGGTTTGAAGGCGCACATGACGAGTTCCAGCAGGCGCGAGAGTACTTATCTGAAGCTAGGCCCAAAGATGCAATCCTGTATGCGTTCAAGAGTTTTGAAAGTGCGCTAAAGACCACGGTCGATAAGCACAACGGCGACGTCACATCCTTGCTGCTTGCATTTCGGGAGCAGGGTTTTCTGGACGACGTTCCCGAAGCACAGGCGAAGGCAATCTGCAAGCAGGTGCTTCCAGCGATTGCCATTCTGCGTAATGAGTTAGGCGGGCACGGCCAAGGTCCGGCTGTCGTGGATGTTCCAAAAGCATATGCTGTGCTTACACTTCACCTCGCCGGTGCGCTAAACCAATTCGTCGTAGAGCAGCACCTGCGGAAAAAACCCGCAAGCCCAGTGCTGGCGGCACCGGAGAACGACCCATTCCTCGAAGGCATGGCTGATGACGATGTACCGTTCTGAAATCCGCTCCAAAAATGATGCCGATGGAGCAATCCGTTTCTCTTTTGTCTGACGCCAGGTTCTGGATATCGGTCTTAGCGGCCGCCACATCGGGCTGGTCTGCATTTAATTCGTGGCAGTCACGGCGACTGGCCAAGCGTGCTTTGTCCATCAGCGAGCACCAGGAGCAACGCAGGCGCCCTCAACTCACTATATACATCGCTGGAGGATACAGGCGCTATCTGCCGGACAAGCAGCTCTTTGGCTTTCTGGTGTCAGTCAGCAACCCGAGTGACATCAACAATTCCGTTGCACAGGCGGAGCTTCAGGTAACGTATCTTCTGGACCGCGAAATCAAGGCCGTTTGGCGCGTTCCTCATACACCGTCACTCGGGGAAAATGTAGCCGAGGCGAACGGTCGTCTCGCGAATGTATTCTCTCTTCCGGCGCGAATAGAAGGGCATCAGACGGCCGCCGGATGGCTCGTGTTTTCGCTCGATAACAATGTAATTGCCGGGAAGACCATTGACGCACACCGGATCATATTGGAGGACAGCCATGGCGCTTCGACGAAAACAGAGCCGATTCTGGTAAGGGACTGGACGGATGAAACCGCGGAAAGTTAACGTCCGGTTATCCCCGCATGAGAGACAGCCCGTGCGGATCGTTTCTGATGCGGCGGTGAGTACGCGCGGTGTCTTTGGCGGTCGCCTTGTCCCGCTGGTGATACTGGATACGTCCGACCGCCCGGACATTGATGAACTTATCCGCATTCATCATGCTTCCCCACAGCCGGGTGACGTGAAAATCCAGTGGGCAGAGCTTGACGGCCATGAGGGTTATATTTCACTCATTCTCACGTTTGTTCGGCCTACCGAAGCGACGATAATAGTCGAGTTCAACATCGCGAAGCAGGGGATTCTCGTCGAGCAAGCGCTCTCTGGAAAAGGCATGTACATTCAGGCCGGGCGCGATGGAGACCGGCTTACCACAGACCCTGAGCGCCCAAAGGTTCTGATGGAAGTCCCGGATGTGGGGTTCAGGAAGGAGTGGGATAGGCTATTTCAAAAGTACCTGACGAAGCATTTCCGCTCTAAAGGGCTTAGCCGTTCGGACGCGAAACGTGCCGCGCAATCTGCAATTGGAGAGTTGCATAGGTTCGGCAGCTTCCGCATGCGAGATTCCCCCGACAGCAAATGATAACGTCCTCTATGTTGTAGTACTCCCCTGCTCCCCCAAACTACGGCCGGGGCAATCACTGATTTCAATCCTCGAACTCCCTCACCTGCGCTCGCTTCAATCTCCCGACAAGCGAGGTCGCGCTTGACAAACAGCACTGCAGCCAGGATAGTCGCGGATATTCATATCCGTATCGGGAGTGCCTTATGCCGCTTTGAGGCCCGTTGAAACAACGCTCAAAGCCGCTTGCTCCTGTAACCGTCTCGCGATTGCGGGCCATCGCGGTAAATCACTGCATTCGGGATGTAACCCCAAGCCTACCTGCCATGGCCTGCGTCATCCTGTAATAAAGAAGTTTCCCTATGTCACCGTCCGGCTTCGATCTCATCGTTCAGCAATGGTTCACGGAGGGTTTCGCATCCCCGACAGAGCCTCAGCTGCTGGGCTGGCCGGAAATCGCGGCGGGACGCGACACGCTTATTTCGGCTCCGACCGGTTCAGGCAAAACACTCGCCGCGTTCCTGATCTGTCTGGATCGACTGGTGCGGGCAGCTCGTGCCCAGACACTACGGGATGAGACGCAGGTCATCTACGTCTCCCCTTTGAAGGCGCTTAGTAATGATGTCCATAAAAATCTCGAGCTGCCGCTTTCCCAAATCGCCGCTTTGGCGGAACGGAACGGCGTTCGCTTGATGCCGATTCGGACATCTGTAAGGACGGGCGACACATCGGCGCTGGAACGCGCGCACATGCTGAAAAAGCCGCCGCACATTCTGGTGACAACGCCGGAATCTCTGTTCATTCTTCTAACCGCTGAGAAATCGCGACAAATGCTGAGAAGCGTCTCGACGGCGATCGTGGATGAGATTCACGCAGTTGCCGATGACAAACGCGGTTCTCATTTGGCGCTCTCGCTGGCTCGCCTGGACGCCCTCACCGGGCACCGTGCGCAACGCATCGGTCTCTCTGCAACTGTCAAACCGATCGAAGAAGTCGCTTGCCTGCTTGGTCCCGATACGCGGATTGTCGACGTCGGGCACCGGCGCGAGATGGGCTTGGCAGTTGAGACGCCCCGCGATGAACTGGGCCCGGTCGCGAGCACTGAATTGTGGAATGAGATCTATGACCGGCTTGCGGAGCTGATTCTTACCAACCGCACGACCCTGGTTTTCGTGAACACCAGGCGCCTGTCAGAACGCGTCGCGCATGCGCTCGGAGAACGGCTGGGGGCGGATGCCGTTCTGCCGCACCATGGCAGCCTTTCACGTCAGCTGCGGCTGGATGCGGAATCGCGATTGAAAAACGGCGAGCTGCGCGCCGTCGTTGCAACGGCATCGCTCGAGTTGGGTATCGATATCGGAAC
>JAFAUR010000973.1 GCA_019243205.1 Acidobacteriaceae bacterium
CCGCCTTCGATCCACAGCATCGACTGAACCGATTCCAATCCCGATGCGCGACGCAATCGCTGCCCCAGTTCCGAGTCGCGAGTCACGAATAACAAGTCATGCCGTCGTTCATGACGCAACATGAACTGAACCGAACGGCTACAGAAAACGCAGGAGCCGTCGTAGACCAAAATTGGTGATCGATAGCCGTCGAATTCTGAGTAGGCCGGGGGTGTCATTTGGGCTGCGCTCTAATTAGATCATCCAAACGGCCGTTGTACCACTGGACCGGTCGATTCTAGCCCCGACGCGACATAACTCGAGAATGGTCGGCCCTCCCGAAATTGAGAGCGGTGCCGTGTTGCAAGGTATCGCTACTCGCAAGCCCCCGGGGTGACGTACCTGGCCTCGACTTCGATCGAAAGGTCTTGTATCATTCGACACCTGCAAGAATCGGCACGTCCGTTTTCAGGAATTTTCGCTCTTCTTTGAACTCTTCGAGCGCATCTCCGGTAGTGTTGAACGTTGGACTGTTTAAGAGGTGTCGATGTCTCAGTAGACAGCATGGATTCGCGGCGACCCCAGTCCTGGTCGGACGATCACTATGATCTTCGAAATCGAGCGGGATTGCTCTACCGTACATTCAGTAAGTCTCGGCTCATGAGTAGCAACTTATCTTGCTTGCCCGCATCAGCATCGGGTGTTTTCAGTCCTGCCGCGTACAAGGCCGCGAGATCCCTTACTGGCAAGATGGAGTGGCCAATTTCGGAGTTGGGCGTGATCTTGGCCGTTCCGGAAGCTATACACGGATTGACAAACCCTTGCTGACTACCCGCGTTTTGGCGGCACCGGAGTTCTGTCCGGATCGCCGACAATCCCCTCGGAGCGGCAATGCGGGTAACTCGAATCAGTTTTATGCGCTGCTACTGCGTTCGAAGCGAATCGCTTTTGTATAAATGGCGCATCCCGCGACTCCAACCACCATGGCAGCACCCGCGGCGGTAATGGGGGCACCTATTGCCGAAATCATGGCGCTCGCGGGGAAGTCGCCCAGTGGACGAACGCCCATTACGAGGAGCGTGTTCAGACTCATTACGCGCCCGCGCTGCTGGAGGGGAACGCGGCTCTGCAAGAAAGCCGATGTGCTAGCTCCCGCGATGCTCTGGCATATGCCCAATAGAACGAGAGAGCAAAATGTGATGGGAACTGACGTAGCCGTTCCCGTGAGCGCCAGAGCTCCGCACCAGCACACAAGGGCTCCTCGCGCCAGCCGCATAGTCGGTTGTCGAACACCCCCCAAAACGAGTGCGCCGATAACTGCTCCCACACCCGCTGCTGAAAACAGCACGCCCATCATCGAAGCCCCCACGTGCAGCCGGTGCACTGCGAGCACGGGCACTAGCAACTGCAGGGATGGTCCGGCAAATAGAAGGATGCCGTAGCTCGCGAGTGCCGAGACCAACACGGTATCGCGACGGACCGACTCCAATCCACGCCAAATCTGCTTGATTAACTCTTCGCGTTGGGTCGGCACCAACGAAGGCATGCTCGGTAGGATCGCTAACGCCAACAGAAAAGGGATGAAACTTAGGGCGTTCAGGAAAAAATCTGCCGCGAGGCCAATCCAATTCACAACCAGCCCTGCCAGCGCCGGTCCCACTATCGCCGCTGCGTTGAATACCGCCGATTGCAAAGAAATCGCATTCAAGAGATCCTCCTGAGGTACGACGGATGACAGCAGCGCCGCGCGCGCCGGTTGATCAAAGCTGAGAATGGCTCCGGAAACGAAAGCGATCGCCTCGATCGCTGGAAGCGTAATCACGCCAGTCCACGTCAGAAGGCCTAAAGTCATGGCCAGCAGAGCCAGGCTCGATTGGCTCGCAATCAGCAGCAGCCGCCGGTTCAGTCGGTCCGCAAAACCGCCACCAACCAGCGCGAATAGGAAAAACGCGCATGCCTGCGCGAGCGAAACACAGCCCAGCGCGAACGCGGATCCGTGGGACAGCCGCAACACCAGAAGACTTTGGGCAACAATCTGCATCCACGTCCCCACCGCGGAGACAACTAATCCGATCCATAGCGCGCGAAAGTGCTGGTGCCTGAGCGCGCGGAAGCCGTACCCCCATCTGCGCCACGCTCCGGCCGTTGTTGCCTTCATTCCCAGCAGTTGCATCGATTTTTGTCTACAATATGAGGGAAGGAGCAACACAAATGCAATGGTCTACGCCTTCCTTTGAAGAAGTATGTCTCAGTTGTGAAATCGCGAGCTACGCCAACCCAGAGATCTAGCCGCGGATGCACGTCCGAGTTCTTGGTGCAGCCGCCGGCGGAGCATTTCCCCAATGGAATTGCTCCTGTTCAAATTGCACGCGGCTGCGTCAAGACCGACTTCACGGACGACCGAGAAGCCAGGCGCAACTCGCCATCTCGGCTGACGAATCCGACTGGTTCCTTCTGAACGCCAGCCCGGATCTTCGCTGCCAAATCGAATCCTTCCCACCCCTGCATTCTCGCGGCCCTCAGCTCCGGCATTCTCCTATTGGCGCAATCCTTCTGAGTTCCGCTGAACTCGACGCGGCCCTCGGCCTTCTGCTTCTGCGGGAGTTCCAGCGTCTCTATATCTACGCTACACGGGCTGTTCGGCACATACTCGTTTGCGACAACAGCGTGTTTCAGGCATTGCGCCGTGAGCCCGATCAGACGCAATGGATCGACATCTCGCCCGGTACGCGCTTCCAGCTCGGGCGCAGTGGAATTCATTGCTGCGCTATTTCCGCCGGCCCGGGCTTTCCTGGATTCGCACCAGGACACCGCATCCGAAGTCTCGATCCGTTGGAAGCTGTGCTCGGTTTCATTGTCGAGCACAACGCTGGTAGGGTCGCGATTTTTACCGCAGCTCCACGCGTTGATCCCGATTGGTTTGAAGAGCTCGAAACCTGCGACGTTGTCTTCTTCGATGGCACATTCTGGTCCGATGACGAGTTAATCCGTCTATCGATCAGTGCGAAAACCGCGCGGCAGATGGGCCATCATCCTGTCCAAGATAGTCTGCCCGCCCTCGCTCGCATAAAAGCTCGCAAGATCCTCATCCATATCAACAATACGAATCCCATCCTCGACGAAGACAGTGAGGAGTATCGACAGGTCCGCGACGCAGGCTGGGAGCTGGCCGTCGACGGTATGGACGTGATGTTATGACTGCCGAATTACTAACACCCGCCGAGCTGAAACAGACACTCCTGGCAGTCGGTCACGAGCAGTATCATCACAAGCACCCGTTTCACTTACGGATGCACGACGGCCAGTTGACGCGTGAGCAACTGCAGGCTTGGGCATTGAACCGCTACTACTATCAAAGCCGCATACCCATCAAAGACGCCATCATCCTGTCTCGCAGTACGGACGCGGCGTTCCGCCGCGCCTGGCTGAAACGCATTCTCGATCATGATGGCAGCCCCGAACATCCGGGCGGGATTGAGAAATGGCTCCGCTTGGCTGAGGCCACCGGTCTCGACCGCTCAGACGTTATTTCCGAACGCAAGGTCCTCCCTGCTGTGCGCTACGCAGTCGATGCCTACGTCGGTCTGGTCTCACGAGGTACTCTTCTCGAAGCAGTCGCCTCCTCGCTCACTGAGCTATTCTCACGCGATTTGATTTCACTCCGCATCCACGCTCTCCGCCAGCACTATCCCTGGATCGATTCAGGACTGAGTTACTTCACTTCGCGCCTGAGCCAGGCTCCCGAGGATGCCTCGTTCGCGCTGGATTACGTCACGCGCAACGCTTTTACTCGCGAACAGCAGGAATCCGTGATCATGGCCCTGCGCCATAAGTGCGACATACTGTGGGCACAGCTGGATGCTATTTACTTCGCCTATGTCACTCCGGGATGGCCGCCGCCCGCTGAATCGAAGGGTTGTCTGTGATTCAGCTCGAAGGGCGCCCGCAACTTAGAGCCGGTTGCCGCTTGGCGCCTTCAGGCGACGTTCTCTTGATTCCCGAAGGTGCGCTTCGTCTACACGGTCCCGCTGCGCGCATCGTGCAGTCCTGCGACGGCACCAAAACTGTGCCTGAAATCGTCGCAGCTCTGTTCGAAGAATTCCCCGGAGCTGATCAAGCCAAAGTCTCGAAGGAAACCTCTGCGTTTCTGAACAAGCTCTTCGAGAGAGCCGCCATCGAGTTCGTATGATCTCCCCCCCGCAGGCGCTGATCGCGGAAATCACGCACCGCTGTCCGCTGCATTGCGTCTATTGCTCCAACCCGCTCCAGATGCAGCCCTCCTCGAAAGAGCTGTCGATGGACAAGTGGCGCCACATTATCCAACAAGCAGCCGAAATGGGCTGTCTGCATTTGCATTTAACTGGTGGCGAACCGTTGCTGCGTCGCGACACGGAAGATCTCGTGCGCGCAGCCCGCGCTTCCGCGCTGTACGTGAACCTGATCACCTCTGGCCTGGGACTGACGCCCCAGCGTCTGCGCGCTCTTGTCGAATCTGGACTTGATCACATTCAACTGAGCTTCCAGGATAGTGAGGAAGCGCCGGCGAACACCTTCGCTGGAACCAGCGCCCATGCGCATAAGCTGCGCGTTGCCTCCTGGATTCGCGAACATCGCATCGCATTTACCGTAAACGTAGTCATTCACCAGCAAAATATCGATCGCTTAGAGCAGAGCATCCGTCTCGCCGAGCAGTTGCGGGCAGACAAGCTTGAGATCGCAAACGTCCAATATTACGGTTGGGCGCTGCGCAATCGTGCGGCTCTTTTGCCTTCGGCCGACCAGCTTCGTTCCTCCCGCAGCATCATCGAATCGGCCCGCGCGCGCCTGGCAGGCAAAATGCGCATTGATTACGTGCTGCCAGACTATTACGCGAAGTTTCCCAAGCCCTGCATGGGTGGCTGGGGTCGTGCTCTACTGCTGGTCGACCCCGCCGGACGCGCCATGCCGTGTCACTCTGCCACCGTAATTCCTGGTTTCGATTTCCCGAACGCCGCCTCGGAGCCCCTGAGCACTATTTGGGAGCGTTCCCCTGTATTTCAACGCTTTCGCGGCGATGCCTGGATGCAAGAGCCTTGCCGTTCCTGCGAACGCAAAACCATCGACTTCGGCGGCTGTCGCTGTCAGGCCTTGCTCCTCACTGGCGACCCCGCCGCGACCGATCCTGTCTGCTCTCTCTCACCCAAACGCTCATTCATCGATGAGTTAATCACTGCCGGCAACCAACCGAATCCAGCTGGGTGGGTCTACCGAATCGATCCCGCTCGGTTCTAACCTCCCGCCGCACGACGGCCAAATCTGAAACACGGCTCCGTTCAAACCGTCACTGGGCAACCGATCTCAAGCGGCGCGAGCGCGGGGTTTAGGAAGCCCTTGAAAAATCACTCCCCGTGACGAACCGGTGCTGGACGTCCTCGCCGCGACCTCAATAAGCCTGGCGCTGTAGTATTTCGGCGCTTAGGTGGGATATTGGGCCTATTCCTTGTCAGGGCTCGCTGGCGGATCGCTCCTCGTCGCCATTAATTTACTTGGACAGAAAGCCTGCGCCTGGTGGTTCGCGACTATCTTGTTCGCAATTGACGGGCCGGGGACGTGATTAGCTCGTAGTGACCCGAGAATTGGTAAGAGGGGTGCTCTGGGGCCGTAATCTCATTCGCTTTTCGTTATGCGCTCACCCGTCACGACGTCAGACGGTACTTCGATCAGAGTCCGTAACCGAGTTCCCGGGGCCTCCGAGCGCGGTCAACTTTGCGTCTACTACCGGCCGAACCGATGAAGGCGGAAAGCATTGGTTCCAGATATCCCCCCAATTCGACGCGCAACTCGGAAATGGCACATGCCAGCCACAAAGATCGCGAAACACGGCCAAGTATTTGCCAATCCGGCTTGGATGCTGGCGTCCATCATTCCTGAACCCTTGGCGACCACGGGAGATCAGCCGCGACGTGGCTCTCCTAATTGCCGGCTGAGGGGTAAGTCAATCAACTCGGAGAGAGCCGCGAGTGCGTCTATTAACTTGCCACGATTTTAAGTGGATTGCCGGGATCTCGCCAAAGATTATTTTGCTAGAGTCTGGGGCAGGCTGCATGATCTACCATGAGTGCCTGGAGGAATATATGGTGAAGACGCCACTGATCTTTACGTATTACATTGCCGCACCAGTGGAGAAGGTCTGGGATGGATTCCTTTCGAAGGAAGCGAATCAGAAAATCTTCATGGGCGCGGACTTTGAGGTGGACCTGAAGCCTGGCGGGACCATGACTTGGTCAGGTCCGGGCAAGGACGGGAAGCCTATGCCGTATGTGACGGGCCAGGTCATACGCGTGGAGCCGCCGAGGCTGTTCGAGTACAAGTTCGGCATGGGCGACGGGGCGGTGATGTCGAAAGTGAAGGTGGAGCTAACGCCGGAGACGGAGGCAGTGAAGGTTGTGGTGACCAACGATGAGTGGGCTGAGGACGATCCGGCGTATGCACAGAATGCGGATGGGTGGCCGCGGATACTTTCGCGATTGAAGACTCTACTGGAAACTGGGAAGACGTTCCGGCCGCATTAAATTATCTTTCAGACTGGGCAGGCAAGCTTCGGCTGGTATTGCACACCAGTAATGCCGTGATTGTCGATTCGTCGCGGTGTGACTTCCTAGCGAGCGAGAGCGCAAGCCGAATAAACGCGCAAAACGGCTAAGTGGCGATTTAGGAATGAGCCTGCAGCCAAGCCGGATTACGTGACCCTTTGCGACTACTCAGTTGCCGGATTGCAGGTCGGTCGCGACACCTTCATCAACTTATAGGATCAAGCGTCCTGGCCCCTGGTGCTTAGACTGGCGGTGGATTTCTGAAGCTTGTT
>JAFAUR010001076.1 GCA_019243205.1 Acidobacteriaceae bacterium
GGAAAAGCATATACGCCCTTGGTCAAGGTGCGCTTGCCGTCACCCCAGGGAACGTCTTCGATGGCCACCACTCCACAACGGCGGCAATCGACGCGCCGCATGGCGTACAGCAGGAAAACGAAGAATCCCCACAAAGGAATGAACTCAAAGGCGCCGTTCGGCGAGTTGGTCGTATCCGGCCGCTGGCAAATGGCAGCGCGAGCAGACTGCGGCCGAACCTTTGCGGGGCCGCACAACCACTTCGATGCTCTTCTTGTCGGCACTGAAACGGGCGTGCTCATAGACAAAACCTCGGAAACGATGGCAGCGGTTCAGGATCGTGGTCAGTTCCATGACGGCGAAACTTCCACCATAGATCGCCACCAAACTGCGGGGTTCACGATTGGCAAACCTAGGCCGCCAAGCAAGATCTGTCGCCCAGAAGGCTGGATTCGGACGATCAGCGGCACCAAAGTCCGAAACGCCTACACGCTCATGTGATTGTTTCAGGGTCCCGAGATCCGGCTCCGGGGTGTTGTGGGGCGATGATAGAAACTGTCGAAGGATCCAGCATGCTCGCGAGTTCACAACGTAAATCTGCTGGACTATACTTCGGAAATACCTCTACTTGCGCCAACTGTCGATCAGTATGTCTCCTCTGGCGTCGCGAAGCGCTACCCCTATCGCCGGGGCCGGTTGGATGCAATTGCTGATCGCGTTACGGCGAACGTTCGTTCCTTCTTCGTCTGCACGCGGAGCGACCTGCTTTCCGGCGACCCGGCAAGGATTCTCGATATCCCGGCTATGCAGGCGCGATTCGTGGATCGCGTGGCGATTCCCAGCATAATTGGATCGGGGGTGACGATCTGGGGCGAGAATCTGCTGCCGCACGTTCCATTCCTGCCAATCCGCCGGCTCGATGTCGCCAAAGCATTCTTCTCATTTTTCAATCTGGTGTTCTTCACGGCAATCGCGTATCCGCTGGCGCCAGGCGCTACGAAATACGCAATGGAGGCGCTGAAGCGCTCGATTCACAACTGCTACTTCTGCTACCACTGTCGTCCGGCGCAACTCTCCGAAGAGGCAGCCTTCTTTCAACGTCGTATCGGGCCTAATGTCGCTCTCGCGCAGTTGATGAAGTTAAGGGCAGCATATCAGCCCTCCCTTGGATTCGTCCTGCGATGTTTCGCCACGCTTGTGCGACTTCATTTGGCTACGGCACTGGACAATCATTTTCCGCTGGACCCGCGTGCGGTCAGAACTGCCGGTGGAAACGGCGGTTGATATCGGGGAGGCGGCACCTTGTACTTCTACTCTCGAGTCACTTTGATGATCGCGGCGGTATGCATAGCGTTGGGCGGCCTCTACGATGTTTTCACGCCACGCTTGCCAGCCAACCTCGCTGCGAGGTGTTCCGGCAATGAAGCCGCAGGGACTGTGATACGGGAACTTCTGCGCGCCCTCGGCGGGTGCCTGGTCGCCATCGGCGCAGCCATCGCGGGCGTGGTCACCAGCATGGATCTCCGGCAGGGCCGTCGCGCAATCGCGCTGATCCTGACGCTCGTGCTGACGTCTGAAGGGCTGAATGCCGTTGGCATGCGCCGCATCGGCTCGCCCTATCTAATCCCGGTTTGCTTCATTCTACTAACCATTGCGGGGGCGACGCTCGCTCTGCTCGCGCCTGCGATTGGATGACCGCCTAAAGCTCCTGTATGCTCACCTTGTTTGCGCGGTCCTCGCGCTCTTTCGGTCGTCTTCCTCGTCGCCAATCCTGAGAGGTGCTTGTGGTCAGCCATTGCTCCTGGACCAGACCGCTCGGAAGTACCCGGAAGACAGCCGCCTTGACGGGAAACGCCCGACTGTGAGATCTGGCCTGCAACTGGTTGCCCAACCTGAGCTTCCCGTCGCCTCTGGACGTATCAATCAATGACCCACAGATTTCTCTGACGAGGCATAAAGAAACGAACACATAAATATCGTCGACGGCGCGCTTGACACCACGCCCGTTTTGCGCTGCGTTCAGTGCTACGCTGTGTTTCGATGACGAAAGTGCAACGCACATTTAAGCTCTGGCGTGAGCTAAACGACGATGAGCTGAAACACATTGCCCACATCCATGCGGTTTATGGAATCCTCGCGGCGCGTGTCTTGCCGGCTGCAGAACTCTTCATCGAGTACGACGCCAGCCGTCTCACTCCTCCCGAA
>JAFAUR010001085.1 GCA_019243205.1 Acidobacteriaceae bacterium
CTCTCCGCAGGTCCCTTCTAAGTCAGGAAAACCAGCGATGTCGAAACGGGCGGATTCGTTCGGCGAACCTATACCGTTCAACTGACGATGGTCGACCCGCTAGAGCCGGAATGCTGAATGTTGCTCTCTTTCTTTGCGAGCGGGTGAGATCCGTTTTCCGACCTCATATTTCATCGCACGTCATCATTGAGGATTGAGGGCAAAAATGAAGAACCTGATTACGGTGTCCTTGCTCATGATCTCGACCCTAGGTTTCGCCCAGGCGCAAAAAGGCGGTCTACCGTTACAAGGAAGGCCGAATAATTTGCAGGTCAAAGTGAGTTCGCGTCGAGCGACGACGTTCTGCAATCCAGTGAATCTAGATTACACCTATAAGATCACTGAATCCGACAAAGATATTTCGTACCGGTCGGGCGCCGACCTCGCAGTTGTTACTTTTCGAGGCAGCTACTATATGTTCGTCACCCGCGCGCTTGGCTACTGGTATTCGAAAGACCTTACGCGGTGGCATTTCATCAAGCCGCAGCGCTGGTATTTCCAGGGATCCAACGCGCCCGCTGCTCACAACTACCGGGATAAGTTGCTTTTTGTTACAGGTGATCCGTCGGGCACGATGAGCCTGCTCGATACCGACGATCCACAAAAAGGTGACTGGCAGGCAGTCCCGGCCCTATTGCGGAATTTGCAGGATCCGGATTTTTTCATGGACGACGATGCTAGGGCCTCATGTTTTGGGGATCCTCCAACCGCTTCCCGATTCGCGGCTATGAGCTCGATCCCAACCACCGCTTTCTTCCGAAGACCGGCCCTGTTGAATTGTTCAATCGCGATGAGGCGCGGCACGGTTGGGAGCGCTTTGGAGCGAATCATGATGATCCCAAGTTAAGCGGATTCATCGAAGGGGCCTGGCTAACGAAGCACGACGGGAACTACTACATGCAATATGCCGCGCCCGGAACCGAATGGAACACCTACGGAGACGGGGTATATATCGCTAGTTCGCCGCTAGGACCCTACGCGTACGCGCCCAACAGCCCGATGTCATACAAGCCGGGAGGATTCATCAACGGAGCGGGCCATGGAAGCACGGTTGCCGGTCCGGGCGGACAATACTGGCATTTCGCAACCATGGCGATTGCCGTGAACTATAAGTATGAACGGCGGATCGGTATGTTCCCGACGTTTTTCGATCGGGACGGGGTGATGTATGCCAATACGGCATTCGGCGACTATCCGCACTATGCTCCAACGATGCCGGAGAAGAAAGGCGCATTCACCGGCTGGATGCTGCTTTCCTACAAGAAGCCAGTGACAGCTTCATCGAATCTGGAAGACTACACACCGGATCGCGTGACAGACGAAAACGTCAAGACGTTCTGGGTTGCGCAAGACAACAGCCCGAGACAGTGGCTTGAGATCGACCTGCAAGCGCCCGCGACGATTCGGGCATTCCAGATCAACTACCACGATTACAAGTCGGATCTTTACGGCCGGCCCGAGGGCCTCTATGAACAATACGTTGTCGAATCGTCGCTTGATGGAAAGACGTGGACGACTCTCGAGGACCGAGGCCACGATAAGCTCGATACGCCGAACGATTACGTCGAATTACCGCACGCGATTAAGGGCCGCTTCGTCCGTTTCAGAAGCCTGCACGTTCCCACACCCTATCTGGCTATTTTAGATTTCCGGATTTTCGGCAACGTGGCTGGAGACCGACCAGCTCTGGTGACCGGGGTGACGGCAGTGCGGGAAAAGGATCGACGAAACGCCCGCGTGGCCTGGGACCCCCAGCCTGAGTGCCAGGGTTACAACGTTCAGTGGGGTATCGCCCCCGACAAGCTCTATTCGTCGTGGCTGGTTTACGGCCAAAAGTCGCTTTCGATTCGCTCCCTGAACGTGGATCAGCAGTACTACTTTGCCGTCGAGGCCTTTGATGTGCATGGAATTGGAACTCAGTCGGCAATCATCGAGGCGCGCTAAGTGGGTAGTGTAGGCTCGCGGGGCAACAGCAAGCACCTATGGCACTCTGGGCTTGGCGGGCAGCTGACAAGTAGCCTGGAAACATACTTCCTCGACGCTCATCAATAGTCGTAGTCGCTGCTCCAGACACGCTGTCGGCGTTGGTTTGCAGTAAGTGCATCGTGTGGGGGCTGGGCGCTCCAGAAGTTTGCAGGTACCTGCGACAGCGCGGAGCAACCGCGGACATCTCCCTCGCTGTTGCGCGTGGCGATGACATGCTCACCGCGCCTGATTGCCCGGAATCCTGACTGCGTTTCCTACCACATCGGCCGCTTGCCGGAGTTTCCACCTAATCGGACATCTTGGCCGCGGGGGCACGAAATCGACGGGCTTCGAGAACTCGGCCGTATTTGGGAAGGACAGCGTCGTCAGGATTACAACATCGACCTCTGGCCCGCGATCCACGATTCTCTGGGGCGGCCAAAGCCGGACCGTCACTGGTTCGCCATGCTGGTTGTCCTATTGGTCATTTTCAAGCTGGCTGATTTGGTTAGGGACACAAGCCTGGGCTTATGGGTGCAAGTAGTGCCGGTGTTAATCGCGGCCACAGCGTTCGCCGCACTTCGACAAAATCCGTTTCGAATACAAACGGATCTCGCTGTCAGGGAGGCTGAACTATCAACGAATCTAATCGCAACCCGGATACCAACACAGTACTCGGGCAGAAGTATGCGTTCGCTACCGCGGCACTGATCATGGGAATCGGTTGCTACGTGAACTTTTTGGGCCTCGAAAAGGCGACTTTGGCGATTATATTCGCCTGGCTAGTGCTGAGGGCAAATCCTGCGCCGGTGCTTCGTGAGCACCGTGGGTGAGCTAAAGCGGGTCTTGTCC
>JAFAUR010000124.1 GCA_019243205.1 Acidobacteriaceae bacterium
AACGCCCATGCAAACGTTCTTCGATTCTCGCCACCTGGCGCACGAAAAAGAACTCGACCGCTTGGCGGTTGTAACTCTACCGGACGCCTTTTCTCCGCGCGCTGCCCGCGCGGCTGCAACTGTGTCCTAAACCGCGTGTCAGATCAATCTGAACTATCACAAATAATCCGCGGGCCCGAGGATCAGGTTTAGCAGCAAAGAAGCCCTACTCGACTGGTCGGCATCCCGCCACGTCAGCAGGTCTCAACCAGGCTCACCACAATAAAACCGCTGTCGAACGCGATTGTCGACCGTGTCGCTGGCCCGCGGTTCCAAGCCGCGAGGATCTCCTCCCACCAGGCCAATGGAATCCTCACACGATCAGATCGTTAAGGTATTGCGTAGAAGTACCAGAACTCTGGTAGCGCGATGCTTCCATTACCCCGTCCGGCAAATACGCCGTCCGGCAAAGCTCCTTGTTTTTACTTCAATGAGACTGACTGTACTGTTCTTTTCTCTCGAGAAATCCCTCACGTGAGTCGATAGGTTCACCGTGGTTTGGGTACACGTACTATTGACGTCAAACTTTAATGCACCCAATATACTCGCAAAGTGCAATTCTTGCCTGATGGCGCGGTTATTAGAGGAGGGAATCCGCAGCAATGTCAGTGCAATTCGGAAACCTTCCAGTCGTTTCCTCCTCCCTAAAAACGATTTGTCGTTGGATTATGATCCACTGGCTTCTACCGCCCTCAAAGAGGTGAATTTACTGGTAGTGGAAGCGGTGCGGGTTATCAAGGTCAAAAAATGGAAATGCACAGTAGGAGGACCGGCGGCTTTAGCGCTTTCATCGCCTGCATTTGTTCCGAGCGAAACCCTGGAGTGCGATGTGAGAATCTTTGCGAAGGCTATTTTTCAAGTCCTCGGAGGAACTCTCCTCCTATTCACAGCCAATTTGGGTCATGCCCAAAATCCAATTCAAATAGAGAATGCGAAGCCTGGAACCTCCGGCTGGCAACTCTCAAATCCAGCCGTGAACCGAGAGATCGAGGGAAACGCCTCTCTCACCAGCGTCAATATCGGGGGGCTATCGGCTTCTCGGTCAGCACAACGGATTCAACATTCAAGCTCGAAATTTTTTCGAACCGGCTGGTACAGTGGCGTCGGAGCCCGGCTCTTGACGACGGTGAACATGTTGCTGGCGTACACCGGGCCACACCGGTGCCGGACCCGGTTACGGGGCTGCTATTCGAAAACAGCGTCACTACGTATGAAGCTTACAATTTCTGGCCTGGCGGTGCTAACGGGAAGGAGCTGTACGACTTTGCCCCTGGGGGGCGTGCCTGGAAAGTTTCATTCAATCGGCCATATGTGCTCGGAATGAGTTATTCGAGCACTACAACCGGCGCCGCCACGGGCGTCGGTGCCGGGGAGTATTTAGCAAACTTGCAGCCTGGACCTGCGCAGGGCGTTCAAATCCCACCTGCCGGCTTTGAATACAACATGGTTCGATGGCTGGAGAAAAATGGATACGACGTCACTTACTGCACTGACATCGATGTTCACGAAAATATAAATCTTCCCGATCATTTTGCATACCTATCTGTAGGCCACAACGAGTACTGGTCGATGCAGATGCTGTAGAACCTGAAGACCGTGTCAAGCAGTAGTAGCCCGTCCCGGTGATTCGTTTAGCAGTTATACGTTTTTTCACGTCGGTGTAAGTCCACCGGATGGGCCGAGCGCGTTGGGCATGAGCACGAAGGTATTTCATGAGCTTGCGGCGGAGGTCAGAAACGAAAGTGAATACTCCGCGAGCAATCACGTCGCGCTCGATCTTGGCAAACCAGATTTCGACCTGATTCAGCCACGATGAGTAGGTCGGGGTGAAGTGAAACCGTACCTTCGGATGCTCTGCTAGGAACTGCTCGACCGCCTGCGTTTTGTGCGCCGCCAGATTGTCCAGTACGATGTGAATCTCTTTCGCGTATTTCGCTTTTCCGACCAACGCCGTCAAAAATCCCACGCATTCAGCGCTGCTGTGCCGCCGCGCCGTTTTCCCCTCCACTCTTCCGGTCTTCACGTTCAACGCCGCATAGAGCGATAACGTGCCGTGCCGATAAGATTCAAAGCCGTGCGACCCGACGATCAGGGCAGCACCGGGTCCATCCGATCCAAAGCTTGAATCGCAGTCTTTTCATCCACACAGAACACCGCGGCGTGTTGCGGCGCATTCAGATACAGCCCGATAAGATCGGCGGCCTTGGCCTCAAACTCAGTCCATTTCGACACGGTGGGCGCGCTGGCGCCAAGTTTGCGCTCGATCTCGCGACAGCTTAGACCGTCAGCCAGAGCCAAAATCAATCGTGCACGATACTCATCGCCGGCAGGCAAACTTCGCGACTGCGTCCAACTCTCCAACTCGCCTCGTTTGTTCGGCACTGACCTGCAGCAATCCTCGATTATCGGCCACATCGTAATGACGCTCCGATTGTGCTGTACGTATCACTGGGACGCCCCAACTAGTCCTACCCCGCTAAACAGATTCCGTCCATAAGGGCTCATAGCACAATGTCTCTCTTACTTGCTGTCAGTGCGATCTGTCACTGAGGCAATACCGCTGAATTCTAATTGTCCGCGATCACAACATCGTCGCTCAGAAGCTCGACGGCTCGCGGCACTGCCTGAATCCAACAGGACCACCCTGATTCGGTACTGCCGGCGAGCAGCCCGAATTTGAATGCGTTCGCGGAGCGATGGATGCGCCCAATGAAAAATAGCGTTTGTCAAAGTTGATTCTCGACCCTGAGATGGTTTTCGACTTCTGAGGTATCGTCAGTCCACACTCGATCCCAAGCGATCGAAAGGCATAGTCATTTGGACTTGGGATTGTCTCCCAGGACTTGGACTTCGATCTACATCGACTCGTTAACAGCCACGTGCCCTTTGAAATTGTTCGGCTCAAAGTGCTTCTGAAGCTTGAAAGCAGAGGCTTCCGGATGCCCTTGCGCGCTTGGCCGGCTATTACTCACCAGCACATGATGGAAATACATTGGCATCGCCACTCCGCTTGGGGCATCCCTCCAAACCGTCTTTTCTGTGGGATGTGGCCGGAGTGCAACATGCAGCAGCGGGCCACCGAAGCGGTACCGGATCACATGTCCCCAAACCGATATGATGACCGCGAGCAGGGCTGAGCACGAGGCTGCCGTATTGACGTGCAATGTCCGAGACTCCTGCGGCTGCCATGTTTCACATCCCAGCGTTGAGCCGTGCGGTGTGAGGTTGTGCACGTTACGCACAACTCGTATGCGTTTTAGACGTACCAGCGGAGCGCCGGGTTCAGTCGGGGAGCGGAAGAGGACGGGCCAGACGCTGCGGCGCAGCCTGACACGGAATTCCTGATATCTAAGCTGAACCCCCTATGTCGGAATGCCGCGGAATGTGCGGCACGTGTAGCGTTGGTCTGCGACACGCAGAAGTGGATGTTGAACACCTCCTTCTCAATTTCTTCGAGCAACCGCGCGGCGATGTGCTGAGAATAATTGAGCTCTTAAGTTTGAATGCCAGCGCTCTCGCCCAGCATTCAAATACCACCCTGGCCAAAAAAAAACACCTCGAGCAGCAACAAAACGCCGTTGTTATCGGACCGCCTGATCCAACTGTCGGAAGCCGCATGGGCGCGATCGTCGGAGTTTCAATTGCCCGAGATTCGATCTGCGACTCTGCTTTTAGCTTTTATCGAGACGGGGTAAGCGGCAGAATTTGCGGAACAGGTTTCGACGGAATTCGCTAACTTCAAGGCAACCTTGCTCCGCGATAACTTGGATCAAATCTTCAGTCGCGAAGAGGGACAAGGACCAACTAACGCGGGAGCTCAATCGAAGGTGGCCACTGCATTATCTCAATTCAGGATCGATCTCACTGCCTCCGCACGGGCCGGTGCTCTCGATCCTGTCGTCGGCCGGGATTCGAAGATCCGACAAATCTTTGATGTCCTGTTAAGGCGTCGACAGATAAGGACGCTCGATCTGGGCTTGTTACTTGCCGGTGCAAGCATGAGGGGCGAGTTTGAGGACAGGCTCAAGCAACTCATGCGTGAAGTGCAGAACTCTCCCAAGCCGATCATTTTGTTCGTCGATGAAGCGCATATGCCCGTAGGCGACCGGAGCGAATCGGCTAATCTTCTGAAACCGTCTTTGGCGCGCGGGGAACTCCGGATTATCGCAGCGACAACTTACGTTGAATACCGAAAGAACTTCGAACAACATCCGGCACTCGCGCGACGTTTCCAGATGATTGCGGACAATGAGCCCACAGAAGAAAGCGCTATTCAGATGGTACGCGGCCTCGTACCACATCTGGAACGTCATCATGGCGTGCGAATACTCGGCGAGGCTGTGCGGGCTGCGGTGAAACTGTCCCACCGGTACGTCACGGGCCGGCAACTCCCCGACAGAGCCATTGCAATTCTCGACACGGCATGCGCTCGTGTCGCATCCGCTCAGAATGCTACGCTGGCCGCAATCACGACTTGTCAAGACGAAATCACTGCATTGGAAAACGAAATTCGCGAACTTGAGCGAGAGCGTGCTTTCGGTATCGACGTACGCACCACGATCCATTCGGTATTCGAACACCTCGGAGTTGCTGAGATGAAGCTCGCGAACTTGGAAGACCGCAGAGAAGAGCGCGAACTCGTTGCACGCGAAAAGGCATCAGACAGAACCTCCAATCTGCGCGGGCGGACGCAGAAGCGGAAGCGTTTCGTGCCGACTTATCCTTGGTTTCGGAGGCCCGTGCGTTTGGCAACTTGTTTTGGGCTCTTCCGCTAATTGGTGCTAGTTGTCGGCTCCGAATGCCCAAAACATAAGAGCTTCTAAATGTTTTAAGCTCATTATGCGATGGCCCCCTCCCCCAAGCCATTCGCAATCTCTGCTTCCAAATTCCACAGCTCTCGTTTTGGAGAGAATTCGACGCGATGACGAGGGCTTCATATTGGAGGTCA
>JAFAUR010000386.1 GCA_019243205.1 Acidobacteriaceae bacterium
CCGCCCCCGTCTCTGTGAAAGGTCTGGGCGTGCTCGACGTGTCCATCTGGAAGCAGCAGAACTCAATGACCGTCCATCTCGTGAACCTGACCAATCCGATGATGATGAAAGGCCCCGTTCGCGAGATCATTCCACTCCCGCCGCAACAGGTCGCAGTCCGGGTTCCCGGCGACCGAAAAATCACAAAGGTTCACCTCCTGGTGGCCGGGAAAGAGGTTCCTTACCGGCGGCAGGCCGATACGCTGGAACTCGAGATTCCGTCCATTGCACTCCACGAAGTGATAGCGGTCGATTTGGCGGGATGAGACATTCTAACGATGGCCAACCCGGTCGGACGTTGCGCTTGGGCTGAAACCGATCCGCTGCTCTCGAAATATCACGACGAAGAATGGGGCGTGCCCGAATATGACAGCCGTGCTCTGTGGGAAAAGCTCATGCTCGACGGTTTTCAGGCCGGGCTTTCCTGGTTAGTCATTTTGCGCAAGCGCGAAGCCCTGCGGAAAGCATTCAAGAACTTCATCCCTGAAAAAGTCGCCCGTTTTTCAGACCCCGACATCGCCCGCCTTCTTGCCGACGCCGCCATCATCCGCTCCCGAGCCAAGATCGAAGCGACCGTCGCCGGTGCGCGCGCCTATCTCGCGATGCAGCACTCCGGAGAAGAATTTTCCACATTTGTCTGGACACTCGCAGGCGGAAAGCCAATCCAGAATAGCGGCGAAATCTTCACCAAAACGCCGCTGTCGGAAGAAATCTCGAAGGCGCTGAAGCAGCGTGGCTTCAAGTTCGTCGGTCCCGTTATTGTTTACGCGTGGATGCAGGCGGTCGGCATTGTCAACGACCACACCGCCCGATGTTTTCGCCGCAACGAAGTACGCCGTTTGGAACGGTGAACGATTACGCGTTCGATGCGCCTTGCGCAGCCGGCTTGCTCCAGTTTTGTTCTAGCCAGCGATTAAAGCCCGTAAGGCCCGAATACTGCTCGCGCACGCCCGCGATGTCGACATGGTACCCGTGAGCTTCGAACCATCGATACATAACCGTCATCTCGTGCCCCGCCTGCTGCTCGAACTGGTCCCACGGCACCTGCTGATACCGCACGTCACGCCCTGAGACCCGGCTGAACGCGTCTGCAATCTCAGCCATTGATAACTCGTCGCCCGCCAGTTCAAATACTCGATTATGCCAGTGTCCCGGGTGTTCAAACGCCAGTGCCACAAACGCCCCGATGTCATCCACCGCCACCATCTGCAACCGTGTTTCCGGCTTCAGGGGCTGCATGATCGTTCCGCTGTCAATCCCATCGCGCATCATGAACCAGTTCTCCATGAAAAACACCGGCCGGAAAATCGTATACGGCATGCCGATCGCCTGTATCCGCTGTTCAATCCTGCCCTTGCTCTCAAAATGCGGAATGCCGGTATTTTGATCCGCCTCCGCAACCGAGCTGTAGACGAAATGCCCGACTTCCTGCCGGTTCGCAGCTTCCGCAAACGCAATTCCTTGCCGGACCTCCACATCCGGCCCTCCTTGCCAGTCTTGTACCGAGTAGGCGCCGTCCGCACCATCCAGCGCCCGTTCCATCGATTGCGCATCATCGAAATCGCCTCGCAAAACTTCGACTCCATGACCTTCGAGCGCACGTACTTCCGGCCGGTCCGGATTTCGCACTAGCGCGCGTAGTCCGAACCCGCGTTGCCGTAAGTGCCGGAAGGCCGCACCGCCCTGGTTCCCCGTGACACCCGTCACGAGAATCGTCCGATCTTTAGTTGCTGCCATTTTTCTGACTCCTGCGCCTAATGGATGCGGGTATCGCCAAATTGATTCGCGTTCCGAATGGAGTGCGATTGTTCGGCGAGGAATTATGACGACGGCATGAACTGGCCGTTAATCACGCGTGCCAATTCACGCCGCAGCAGCTTTGCAAGTTAGCGAACGCGGGTATTCAATTCCAAGACTTGTTACCAGCGGTCCGTAACGGAAGCGTGCCTGTCAGACCTGTGCTCACGACTGTCGGGGCCGCCAGGACGGGAGCAGATTTGAGTTCTGGGCCGACGTTTTCTTGCGTGGCGTCGCGATTTCCGGGATCGTATGCCTGAATAGGACGGTCCGGACGCTGGCGATCCAGCGAGGGCGCTTCGATTACGCTCGGACGCCGCCATGAACGAGCATTGACAAAAGTGCCGGAACCATGGCTTCGGTGTCTATGTTCGGCAATGCCCCTGAATGAGAGCAGCCCGACCGTCAGCAAATTCGCCCGCGCTATGTCCATCCCGGCCGCCTCGAAAGCTTCCGCCGCTCGGGTCCGCCCGGTCTCGCGTCGCGTCGCGCTTGGCGGTACATCGCAGTCGCTCAGTCGAAGGACCGCTATCTCGCCATCAGTCGACAGCGGGGAATTTCCATGCGCCACCACTCGCAGGGATCGCCGCGGCAGCAGCGAGGCTGCTTCTACGCAACCGGTAAACCAGAGATCGTTCACCACTTTTGCGCGCTCATTATCAATCGCAAGATCAATCGCGTGCGTCAGGTGCATGTCTCGGACCGTTATGCCGATGTCCTCAGATGCGGCGCCGAGCCAGGCGTCTGAGGCAGCCTGGTTCCAAAGCCGGAGGTGGTGGCGCTTGGCAACCGTATCCAAGCTTTTCTGGTACGTCCGCGTCGCCGGCATACCGTTCAGCATTAACGGTGCCATCGGGGCCATGCTGTAGCCGGTCCGCTCCACCAAACCGTGGTACATGCGATAGAGAGCCATAACGCCCCGTCTGTTTTCTCCGGTCCAGCCGGCGCGCCGAAATGCCGCTTCGATGTCGTTCGGTCCGCCGAGCAACAGGATGTTCACCAAATCCGAAGAGCGCTTACGCCCTAACGTTGTCTGCTGGACCGGCACTGTGCTGAGGATCTCTTGCGCTCGCATGCGGTCGCCTTCGGAGAGAGGCGGCGCCGTTTGCCCGACGGACTGGGATAGATCCATCGATAAAGCACGATCTAATTCGACTACGAGTTCCGTACCCACCGGCAGGTAGATCTCGGAATCAGGTGAGCGGGCCGCGAACACCTTTAGGATCACGGCGGGCGCGGTTAGCTCCGTGTGGATGAGAAAGGTCGAAATCGCGAACGAGATGCCGGACGAAAGGTTCGCGGTTGGCAGGATGCCATCCACGTTGCCCATTTCATCCACGGTTTCACGCGCGCTTTCCACTTCGCGAACTCTCGTCAGTATCGGAAACGTGCGGCCGTCGGCCAGTGTCATCGAATCAAACCGGAAATCGATGCGGGCGATTCCATGCTTCAGACCAAATCCGAGGGGCTGAACGTCAGCGACCTCGCCTGAAATGGTCGCGCCATCCAGCACGACTTGTCGGTCTTCCGCAAGCAGCGGAGAGATGATGCTGGCGCTGATCCGGTCACCCGGCCTCGATAGGCGAGAACCTGCCGGCGTAATCAACCGGACCTCCAGATCCGTTCCGGCCGGTATCACGGCCCCCGACGCCCGGGACTGAAAGAACAGCGCAATTAGACAGGCACATCCTAGCGCCGCCAGTTCAAGTCGCGGCCGCCTGTAGCCCGAAGTGGAGTGCGTGAGCGGATACATCCCTAAGTTAGTCGCGTTCCAGGATATACCATCGCACGAAAATTTATCAGTTTGTTAACAAAAACTGTCACATCGGTTACTGGTACTTTTATTGTATTCACCCTGGCTGCAGACCCTATCGTATCGACTGCACAGATAGAGTGAATGGGTGCCTTGCCCGCGCCCGCTCTGGTTCCGATGGTGGCTGTTCCCCGCCACCGCTGTCGTGCACTTCGGCGAGGAATTGTTTGCAGGAGGCGGTTTCTATACCTGGGTGACCTCCGTCGGCGGAAGCCGGATGAGTATGGCCCGCTTCGCATCCGGGACGTTCGTTGCCCTGGTATCTCTGACGGTCGCCTCTTGGGTTGCGCGCAAACGGTATGACTGGCTGCTCTTCGCGCTCGCTGCCATCGTCGTCACGAACGCTCTTACTCACCTTGCCGGCACTCTGCTGACACGTTCCTACTCACCCGGTACGGTCTCCGGATTGGTTCTCTGGCTGCCCCTCGGTGGAGCGATCCTCGGTAGGGGACTCACCCGAAGCTGCGCCGCCCGGTGGTGCGTTGGTTTTGCAATCGGCGCGGCCATGAACGCCGCGATTCTACTGCTCACGCTAAATCTGGGCAGAATGGCTTGACGTGCGTTCGGCTGCGCGCTTCAGCGGACGCAACGGGACTCCCCAGTACGTATCCGCCCACCGCTTCGGAGTAACACATTTTCGTGATACACTTAACGCTCCTACAAACCCTAACGAGATGCCTCCTTATGAAGTTGTTTACGTCCGGCTCCCTGCTGGTAACCATAACGCTGGCCGCACGGTGCGCTGGCGCTTCACGCGATTGGAGATCCAGGGCCACCCTTCAAACGGAGGAGCAGGATGTGCGCACCGGCAGCACCAAGACAACGAATAGCGATGGCACAACAAAAAATAAAGCAACAAAGCCGACTACTCGCAAACGGACTCCGGGCCGAAGCAAAGCGAGCGTGCATGAGATCAACTTCGCACGTCTTGTTGTGCGCATTGGCGGCGGTTTCGACGCTGGCCCAATCGACTCTAGCTCAGAATACATGTGCCAACGCTTCTAAGTACTTTCAGCCGATCACAAATGGCGATGGACAACGGTATCCTCTCGCCATTGGCCCAGTAGTCTGGCATCTCCTGGGCTCGGGTATCTACCCGGTACAGGGCTCGGACGGGCGCATTCATCTTGCGTTCGCCATGCTATTCACAAATCCCTGGAGCGCCCCGACAACGATTCAGTCGGCCGAAGTGGTGGACCCGTCGCAAAACAACCAGCCAACCGGTACGAATCGAGTACTCTCCATCACGAACGACGATGTCAGCGCCGCGATAAGACCGCTGGTTTCCAACCCGAACGGAGAAAAAACAGCTTATTCCAAGAAGCTCGCGGGCGGCGAATCCGGAGTTATGTATTTCGACGTCACTTATGCGAAGAGCAGCGATGTGCCGTGCTCCATCGCTCTGCGCATCCATTCCCTTCAGCCGCAAGTCCAACGTCTGCCGGAATCCACTCTGCTGAGCGCACCGCTCAAATTGAGTTCGCAGACGCCAATCGTGATTGCACCTCCGTTTAAAGGAGACGGATGGGTGAACGCGAATGGGTGCTGTCTCGAGGTTGGGCCCCATCGCTTCGTCATCAATGCAATGAACGGATCGCTCGATCCCTCCGAGGGCTTCGCAATCGACTGGATCAAAGTGGACCGGGAAGGAAAAGCGTTTCGGACGGATGGAAAGAAATCCGAAGACTGGCTTTGCTATGGAGTCGACGTGCTCGCGGTAGCGCCTGGAACGGTTGTCGAGACTATTCGCGACTTGCCTGACGAGCCCCCAGGCGCAGCACCAACCAGCTTGAAAGTATCCGAAATAGCTGGTAACCATGTGCTCCTTGATCTTGGTGACGGCCGGTATGCCATGTACGCTCACCTCGCTCCGCACAGCCTCACCGTGCACGTCGGCGATCATGTGAAAACCGGAGACAAGCTAGGACTGCTCGGAAATAGCGGCAACACAACGGGTCCGCACCTGCACTTTCAGATCAGTAACTGGCCTTCGACTCTTGACGTTACATCTTTACCGTTTGTGATCGAGAGCATGATGCTTGAGGGCCGGGTTCGATTGAATTTAGAAGAAATCGACAACGATTCGATCAAAGGAACCGCGCTGCCACTTGACAAGGAGCTTGCGAAGCAATTAACACGCGCTATGCCTCTCTCTCGCGACGTTGTCGATTTTCGGTGATCTTCGTTGAGGAAGTCTAAATGTGCTTAGGCGTGACGGACAGCCTATTCACAGGCGGATACACCGGGACTTGTCATTCCGTATTTGGCTTACAGTTTCCGGGTTGCCAACGGCTCGGAAGTTGGTAGGACCTAGATTTTGCGACCTGCGGCACGAAGCATTATCTTCTGTCCGACCCGCAGGCGGCCGATGCGGGTGACCGCGCCATAGATTCCGGCATTGTTTTGGTTCGCGCGGACCGCCGCCTTCAGGACTTCCGTGTTCGGACATGCCGAGTCGGGATCGAGGTTCACCATCGAGCAGCGAACGTCGTGCATCGTAACGGTGATGGCGGGGTCATCGTGCCCGTCGCCAAATGACAGCACACCGCCCAACCACTCGTCCTCCTGGAACGGAACCGGTTGCAGTAAGCGAACTACAATATTTGGGCGAAATCGTCGCACGTCGGGGCCCACCCCCGCGACTCGTGCTATCTCGCGCACCGTATCGAAGGCAATTACAGAGATGCTCGCGTCATCGAAGATGCCATGCCTCAAATGCATCATCTGTACGGGAGCCCCATGCCGACGTCCGACTTCGGTCGCCAGATCCTCCCCGAAGACAGGCATTTCTTCGCCATCCGGCGTGCGGACACGCGTTGGGACATCTCCTTGAGCACCGTCTTCACGGCAGCAGGGAGTAAAAAGGAGCAGGTCGGGAAGCTTTGTTGCTGTTAGCCACGGGAATCCGCTGCGGTCGTTAAGCCGCCGGAAGGCCAGACGCCTATCGCCATCGAGACCGTGCCAGCCCAGATTGGCGGCCTCGAGCGGTTCGCCGCGCATGGATTTCACGGGATATCGGGAGATGGCCTCCACGCGTCCGATTTCTATCGGCATGCCTGACTTAGTTTAAGCCGCACGGAGCGGCCAAGTCCTCGTTACGGGCTATCCGGACATTAGGGAAATCGAAGGAAGACTTGAACGAAGCCGAAGCGGCAGACGCTACGCGTGGGCGTTGTAGCGGCGGTTTCTAAGCTGGGATAGTTTTGGGTCACAAAGGAGGTCCCTTGTGACCCAGTTAAGAAAAATGATGCTCGAGGAACTCGAGCGTCGAAATTACT
>JAFAUR010000561.1 GCA_019243205.1 Acidobacteriaceae bacterium
GGCTCTGCGGCGTTTTTGGTGGAGCGGGTTAAGCGGCAAGCACCCGGAGCTGGCCAACCAGCGTCTCTTTAAGGGTGATTTCCTTATCTTCCGTGACGGCGTTGTTACCGCCCTCGCTTCCCTTACAGTTGGAACAAGCGGAACAGCACGGGTCGACGCTCACGCTTACCGTTTGCAGTACCGAGAAGGAAAAAGCCTGTCCCGTCTGCGGACATCCTTCGGCCAGCGTGCATAGCCGCTACCAACGGACTCTGGTCGATTTGCCCGTGCAGGGCTTACGATTGCGGTTCTGCCTCGGCGTGCGTCGTTTTTATTGCCGCGTTCGGGAGTGCGTCCGGCAAGTCTTCTGTGAGCGTCTGGACGGGTTGGCTCGCTCCTACGCGCGACAAACACAACGGCTTGCCGTTTGTTTCGAACTCATCGCCCAAGCCTTAGGCGGTCGTGCCGGAGCTCGTTTGGCGGAACGTCTCAGTTTGCCTGCGAGCGCGACATTGTTGCTGCGCCGCCTGCGTCAATTCACCCTGTCGCCTGTTGCTAGCCCTCGTGTGGTCGGCATTGACGACTGGGCCTATAAGCGTGGACAAAAGTACGGCACGATTCTCGTGGATTTGGAGCAGCATCGAGTCCTTGATCTTCTCCCCGATCGCACCACCGAGACGGTGGCGGCTTGGTTGAAGAATCAGCCCAGTATTGAAGCCATCAGCCGTGATCGTGCGGGCGCGTATGCGGACGCCGCTCGCCAAGGAGCGCCGCAGGCCCAGCAAGTGGCCGACCGCTGGCACTTGTTGCAGAACTTGACCGAGGCGATCCAACGAGTCGTCGAACGTCACTACTCCCGTTTACGAGAGGTGGCGCAAGAAAGGACCGAATCCGCTGCTCTGGAACAGCCCGAGCCAGCGCAGGAGACCACCCTGGCTCCATCGCTTTCTGCTACTGAGCAACGGCGACGAGCCCGCCAGGAACAAAAGCAAGCCCGTTGTACGGAAGTCTTGCACTTGCATGCGCAGGGCCTGCCGATTCTGGCCATCGCCCGGCAGCTGCGGATGCATCGACGTTTGGTGCGCCAGTACATTCGTATTGGTGTGCTCCCCCGCGCTCACCCTTCGGGTCGGCGGCGTCAACTAGATTCGTATGCAAACTATTTATCCCAGCGCTGGCAGGAGGGTTGCCATAATGCGGCCCAGTTGTGGCGGGAGCTGCGCGAACGGGGATTTTCGGGCAGCAACACGCGGGTGCGTCAGTGGATACGACAGCACCACCGGCCGGACCGGAAAGGGATGGCCGTTCCGCGAACCGTGACCCCGCTACTTCCGTCCTCTCGCCAGATTACCTGGATTCTGTTGGGTGGTCCACGGCCTACCGATGAGAAAACAAAAGCCTGGATCGAAGAGTTCCGGCAGCGCGTGCCGGACATTAGTCGGGCAACACAACTTGCGAATCAATTTATGGTGCTGCTACGGGAAAGGCGGAGTAATGAATTATTGGATTGGCTGGCGCAAGCGGCGCAGAGCCCGTTGGCTTCCTTTGCCGCCGGATTGCGTCGGGATCGGGCGGCCGTACAGGCGGCGTTTTCTTCGCCCTGGAGCCAAGGACAAGTGGAAGGTCAGGTGAATCGGCTCAAACTGCTGAAGCGGCAAATGTATGGTCGGGCGAGCTTCCCGCTTTTGCGAAGTCGTGTCCTCTACGCGTCAACGCCAGAACCAGAGCGGGCATCAGTGGCCGCTTAAGTTGATCCACCAAAAACGCAGCAGAGCCCGCCAACATGGAGGTATTGCAAAAGATTCTGGCCCACACGGCTTATGCTTCGATGCTGCCGGAAAAGGCCAATGACCAGCGGGCCGGAGTGGAGGGCATGTTATCACTTCTCGCCACGGCTCTCGGCATGCTGCCGCGTTCCCCGCGAGGCCGGGAGCGATTCGCCGTGCGGCACTGGGTCCGCCAGCCGAACGGACGGGTGTGGATCACCGGCCATGCCGATACCAACAAATCCGTCATTCCGTTTTATAGCGGCCTGATGAGTCTGTTTCTCCGGGGCGCGATGTCGCAGGAGGGCGAAGGCGGCATCTTGTTCTTTTACGATGAAACCCACTGG
>JAFAUR010000627.1 GCA_019243205.1 Acidobacteriaceae bacterium
GCCGCGGCCTCGGGATCGACGTGGAAGGGCTGAGGATCGAACGCCTTCGCGAAGCGGATAATGTTCTCGGCTGTGAAGTGGTACGAGCCGATCTCATTCGTCTCTCCCGCGACGAGGTCGTCGAAATACGCGAGCTTGGGCGTGAGCTTCGGCGTGGCGAGTTGCGCCTTCGTTCCGGCGGCCGGCGACGTGCAGGGAGCCGCTCTTCCAGTGCTCTCGAAGGAGGGCGTCGCCGTGCGCTCGCGCTCTTTGCCTGACGCGGGTTCCTTCGCAGGACCCGTGTTGCGCCGTCCGGCCATCATCCAGAAGCGTTGCTCGCAAGCCGTTTCGGCGCGCTGATTGAGAAGTTCGATGCGCAGCTGCACGAGTCCCATCTCCGGGCGCGAGCGGGAGGAACGCGTGTCGAGCACGTTCCAGCGCGCGGTCAGAACGTCGTCGGGCCGCACGGGCTTCAGCCATTTGACCTCGTCCATACCAGGCGCGCCCATCGAGGAGGAGTTGTGGATCATCCCGTCGAACATGATCCGCATCATGAGCGCGCATGTATGCCATCCGGAGGCAATCAGCTCGCCGACGAAGGTGTTCTTGGCGGCCTCTTCGTCGAGGTGAAAAGGCTGGGGATCGAACTCGCGGGCGAAAGCGATGATCTCGTCGCGCGTCACGGTGCGGGGCCCGCACTCGCCGTTCGCCCCGATGTGAAAGTCCTCGAAGAACAGTTTGGGCATGCCGCGACCGTAACGGAGCTTTGTCTTCCCGTCAGGCGTCAATTCGCAAATCTGAGGCGGGGGGAAATCTCAATTAGCATGAGACGACCGTTGCGAAGCTCCAGGCTGCCGGCAGGGAAGGCTGATGCCGTCGTGTGGGATGACACCTTGCCGGGAATCGGCGTTCGGTTGAGGGCAGGAGGATCGAACACTTTCCTCTGTCAGTATCGCATGGGCAAAAGGCATTTTCGAAAGAAGCTTGGAAGAACGGACAGGGTCGATGTCGAGGTGGCACGCCGTGAAGCCCGGAAAGGATTTGGCAGATGCTGACGCAGGGCGCAACCCTGCCGCACAAAAGGCGAGGCTAAGGCCGCAGCCACCCTCACGCTTGGTTTTCGCACCATGACTCGGTCCACAAGCAGGTCACCGGCCTTTAGTGGCTCCGCTGCAACCAGCTTAGGTGCTCGCGCCAACTCGCTCTGCAAACTCGATCCACTGCGGCAGGCAATGTCGCTTGAGGTCGAACTTATCGATGATTGTGCGGCGAGCAGCCCTGCGCAGGTGGGAAAAGCGAGAGGGATGCGCGAGCGCGTCGATGACGGTGTTTGACAAATGGTCGATATCGAAGAAGTCGACCAGTAATCCGTTTTGACGATGAGTAATAACCTCTTCTACTGGCTTCGTCCGAGAAGCAACGATCAGGCCCTCTGTGCTCATGGCCTCCAGGACGGACCAGGAGAGTACGAATGGGTAAGTGAGATACACATGTGCTGCCGAAACCCGCATGAGATCAACGAAGTTCGGATAGGGGATTGCGCCGACAAGGTGAACCCGATCTAACGGCAGCCGATCTCTGACTTCTCTCAAGAAAATGTCTTTCCAAGTACTGCCCAGAGGAGCCGGCTGACCATAGGAGACCTTGCTTCCTCCTACGATTACTGCATGAGCCCTGGCGCGGCTGGCCAGGATCGCCGGTAAGGCGCGCATGAAAATGTGGTAGCCGCGATAAGGTTCGAGGTTGCGCGCTGCAAAGGTGATCACCTCATCGTTGCTGTCGAGAGTGGCGCCGTCGGGCAAGGCGAAGACGGAATAAGGACGAGGTGAAAGAAGGTCGGTGTCGATCCCCTCATGCAGGACGATAATCTTGTCATGCAGCGACACCGGAAAGCGGCTCTTCTGCCATTGCGTTGGAGCAACGCTCCAGTCTGCATCAGCCAACGCGAGCAATATCGGAGCATTGTTCAGTCGAACGGCGTAACGAGCGTCGAAGCTCAAGTCACTCGGGAACTCGGGATCGAAATTGATATTGGCGCCTTCTGAGCGGTAGTAGAATTCCGCATGAACGATTAGTTTGGTATGGGGCCAAACGTCCTTGACAGCGGACATCTCTCCCCATCCCACGTGACCGAAAACGAGATCGGGGATAAATCCGCGCACTTTCAATTCCAGCATGGTGCTGGCGGCTGCCCTACCTTGGATGATCTTGCGCGACACCGAACGGGCCAGGGGATGCGGGTTCCCGATCGATCGGGCATCGATTTTGTAGCGGTGGGTTGGAAGGGGCTGAGGTTGGTTGTTGGCTTCACTCGTAATCGCAACAACTTCGTGGCCTGCGCGACGTAGCGCAGGCGCAATATGACGAAATTGAGCCGGGAAGTTCTGATGAACAAATACGACGCGCATTCCTGGGAGGTGCCTCCCAATTTGAGGTACGTCATAATTTCCAAATCAAACAGATCTTGAGCCAAGTTAATTGGCTATAATTGGCGGTCCTGCCCGCTCGCCCGAGGGACGGGGGATGATCTTCATTCGCCCGAGTCCGTCATCGAAGGCGACGAGCGCAACTGGGCTGCCCGCAAGGTCCTCGCCTTCAGCCATTCTTACGATGACGTGCTTTACTTTTCCGTCAGCGAAGCGCGCGGGCAGGTCCAATGCGAAGCTGCGCAAGGGCCGCCCTTCTACATGCGTCCAGCCCGTCGGAGCCGCCCTCGCCACGATCTCGTCGTCAATGAGCGCAACCACTGTGCGCGAAGGATGTTGGGCTGCCTGCGAGAGAAAGCCGGTCAGCCGCAGTCCCGAACGCCAGTACACGCGGCCGGGGCCGTCCACGTCATGCGGAACGCTTGGTCGGGTGAGCTCTAGAGGCACGCCGACCCGATCACCGAGATTAGCGATCCTCGCTTCAACGATCATTCCGTCCGCGATCGCGGATCGAGGCAGGAAGACGGAAAAGCCATTGCAGCCGTCGCCTTCGCCGGCTCGAGCGAGCTCGTGATCGTAATCCGCCGCACGGACGATCTTGACTACATGACCGTCAACAAGCATTTCGACGACAAATTTGCGGGAGGGGTCCTCCGTCGTATACACGTAGCCTGAAAAAAGTAGCTCCCCGCAGCGGCGGAATCCGCCCCGAAGATTGCGACCTTTTTTACTCATGATATTGACCTACCGCGTGCCGGCCTGCAGCACGGGGCCGCACCAGGAGCAAATCTCGCTGTTGACCCTCTCCTCGGCGAGGAATGGATCGAGTCTCAGGTTGCTCCCCCGAGTTGACAGTGCACCAAAAGACCAATCGAAGAAAGCCGTTGGAAGCCCACTTCTTCGAGCGAATCTTGCGGCAGGATGTCCGAATAGCGCACCTCGCTCCACAAGGAAGATCCGGTCACAGTCGTAGTATTGGACCAGAGATTCATAATCGTCGGGCACTACAGCACCACTCACAAACACGTTGCCAATAGACATCAACTCCAGATCATCAAGAGTTTCACCAAATACGACCAGCAATGATTCAGGATTTCGCCGTGCTAATTCCAGTGCAAGGCTCTTGATGGCTCGGAACGTCAATGCGTTGGCACTCACAGGAAATATGCCGACGGTGCCTCCCCGCCCGGCGCGCCGTGCCGGCCGCGCTAGCGGCTCGGGCTCGGGCGTCCGAAGACGGTTCGCGATATGCGGAAGAAATCGGCGGACAAAGTGGTAACCCATGTGATCAGCGGGTATTGCGCTCTCCACTCGCGAGATGAGTTCGTCATACAATTTGCCGTTCTTCCCGATCCTAGCCGCACAAGATCTACCTACGTCGTGAAACGACCCGCAGCACTCGGTTGCAAGGCTCGAGGCACGCGGGCAAACAAGTTCCGCATTCGCCACATAAACATCAATCTTCGCGCCGAGGCTTTTCAGAAGGTCGAACACGGTTTGCGTCAGAGCCGACGGATTAAAAATTTCGATGCGCGCAATTTCAAGTTTGGTTAGATACGAGCGCAGCTTGTCCATTGCGGAACTATCGGCAGGATCGAAGCTCAACGATTGCGGCATCTCTCCGTTGGGATTCGTAAGCGCAAGCAGGCCGGGTGAAAGTGCTGACGGCAATTCCAATATCAAACTGGCAGCGCCCTTCAAAAACCATTGCTGCGACCTGCGTTGAACGTCTGCCCATCCAGGTCCGCGGCTAGCTACGAGCAGGTGAGAAACGATGTGCGGCGTCGCTGACGCGAGTTCGAGCGCCGCGCGCGCGATTCTGAGGGGATCTGCCTTAACGAAGATCGCGGACTCAGTCTGATAGTCGGGAAAGCGTGAATTGATCTTTCGAGTATTCTTCAGGACTAATCGACGCTTCCTGGAGCCGAATGATAAAGCACCAACGTGGCCGACATAAACGTTTGCAGCACAGATGTTACGAAAGCCCAGATGGCGGCCGCGCAAGCAAAAATCGACTTCCTCCAAATATCCATGTCCGAATTGCGGATCCAGAAATCCGACTGCGTCGAGACAGGCGCGGGTGATATAAAGACAAAAACCGATCCCGCTTGGAATATCGACCACGAGGCCTTTGTTTGCCGCTGCGGCGCGCCGGTCGAGATCTCGGACCACGCTCGCCTCCGGAATGGCATTTTCCACAAACGCTTTTGGAAAACTCGTGAATTGGCCGTTGTTGGAAAGGGGAGTTACGGTGCCTATTCGCTCAGACTGGTAAGCGGCCGCTGATAGCCGACCGATCGCGCCAGCCGGTAATAGGGTATCCGCGTTGAGTAGTACAACATCCTCATGATGGCAAAGCGTCAACGCCTTGTTGACCGACCTTGTGAACCCCAGATTTTCGTCGTTCCAGAGGACGCGCAGCCGAGGTGATTCGTGCAAGGACTTGAGATACTCGACCAACTCCTTTTCAGGAGGATCATCGGCAACGATGATCACGTCGTATTGCTCATATTTCTGACCGTCCTGTAGCCATTCTAGGGAGTTTCTGGTGGCCTGAAAATGCCCATAAACGGGAACGATCACTGCAACAGGTCTGTCGTCGATTGAAGCCACTGAATCTCCGGCGGGCGACGACGGTCTAACCGGGGTCGAGGCGCGAAAGGAATGTCGCATCACTAGGAAGGATTGTTCTTGCCAGGTGAGGCAAATGCGCAAATTCTCCACTTTTTGAACTGCAAAATCGAAATTAGCGGCCCTTCCGAGACATCTTGCAAGAGGATGATCTTGGCTCGAGCTGATCACGGACTCTCGCCTTGAGCCTTCGTAGTCGATCACGAGGCCGATTGTCTCCACACCGCGCCAGACCGCCCATCCTGAAACGTTTCGTTCCCCGACCACAACTCTGCCGAATGCCGGTAGCTTACGTTCACCGATACGAAGGGCGTCGATGCTGAGCGCAAGGCACGAAGGATCCAAGCTTGTAGACACCATGGCTTCAGCAGCTGCTCGACGTTGAGTGTCGCTTCCCCATTGCAAGAGGCGACGATTGGCCTGTTCATCATCGGGGGCCATTTGCACACAACGCAAAAGCTCCGAGATCGCGTCCTCCTTTTTGCCTAAGCGGAACCTTGCCTCCGCTCGCAATATCAAGTCGGCGACTTCCGGGTGAGGCCGAGAACGACAGAGTCGGTCGGCCAGCATGAAAGCAGATTTTGCGTCTGCCCCCATCAAGGCCCTGGCAGCAAAAAGCGACAAAGTCGCCATGTGAAAGTCGCGATCAAACAACGCGGTTCGCAGGGCGGCGGGGGTATCCACAGTTTTCCCGAAAGGTTCAGTTCATTTAAAAAAACAAGTATCGTTTTTGCCATTGCTGCTGCCGGGCTGCAATATTTCTGATCGCGACGGCTTTAAAGCTCCGTAGCGTGGCGGCTCTGACGCTAGGCCAGCATGTATCCGCTGACCTAACGATCGCCCCTCGTAACCGCGGCACCGCCGGCTCAAATTTGCCGGAAAATAAGGAAGTAGCCGACGAGGCCTGCGCCATTCAGAAAGAAGCTTCCGGTGCGGCACGGTAGGCGGTTGGCTGTCCAGAAAGAATCGCCCGCGACGTGGTTTAACTCACGGATTCGACAGCTGGCGCGAGGGCCGGGCCGGATGATCTTGACGCTGAGAGCCGGCGCGAAAGATGACCTCCATGACGCGCTGAATTCGAATGCGCACATGTTTTCCCGGAAGCCGGATGTGTTCGGCTTGGGCCGGCTCGAGTGAGGCGACCAGCTTACGGATGCCGTGGTCCACTGCTGCCATTTCGTCGGGTGATGGCCAGTTGCGGGTAATGGGCTTGCGCTCGTGCATGATGATTGACTTATAGGCAATCAGGGGTGTTGGTCGCAATAAAAAATCGCCGCTGACGGGCGCTTCGCGGGATTTGATTGCTGAGGATCTCACAGTAGGCCGACGAAACCGCCCCCAAACGGCACGCGGTTTTGGCACTAGGGTTGAGGGGCGCGATCCTCACGCGGCCGCCTGCCATATTCGGCCGAGTAACGGCGTGCGAAATGCGACCCAGAAACAAAGCCATTGGCGACTGCAACATCGAGGATGGAACGGGTTCCGTGCATCAGCATCTTGCGAGCGCTTTGTAACCGCAACTGACGATAAAAGCTTTTCGGGGAGCGCCCGAGGACTTGCCGAAAGCGGCGCTGAAGGTGCCGAAGCGAGAGCCCAGATATCTCGCACAGCCGCTGTAAGGACAACGGGTCCTCCACATTGTTTTCCATGGCCTCGATTACGACCAGCAGTCGGGGGTCGGTGACACGAGTCCGAAATTGGAGAGACATGCGCTGTGGATCGCGTGCGCTGCGTACACCATGCTGGAGAAGCTCCTCGGCGGTGTCCCAGGCGAGATCGCGGCCATGCTGCTTTTGGATTAGAAAAAACATCATGTCGAGCGAGGCTGTGCCACCAGGACAAGTCATGCGATCGCGATCGACCTCGAAAAGATTGGTCGTTAGCAGCAGATCCGGGAATTCGCGGGAGAAGCGCTCGATTTCCTCCCAGTGCAGCGTGCAACGATAGCCCTTGAGCAGTCCAGCGCGGGCCAGCGCATAGGTGCCGGTGCCAATGCTGCCCAAGGTCACCTTGTTTCGCGCCAGGCGTCTCAACCAAGCGAAGACGCGGCGATTGACGTATTTGCTTCCTCCAACACCCGCGCAGAAGAACACGATCGGCAGTCCCCCGGCATCGGACATGGCCGCATGCGGATGCATGGCAATGCTGCTGCTCGGAATCACGGGCCCGCCATCTTCAGATATGAGAACCCATTCATAAAGTGTCCGGCCGCTCACCCAATTGGCGACGCGCAGCGCCTCGATCGCTGCCGTGAAAGCAAGCATCGGAAAGTCGGGGACGATAAAGAATCCCACCCGAAAAGGGACGCGGGGAGGCGCCTCTGTCATCAATATCCCCACTCTCCTCCTGTGGCGTTCTCAGACAAATTCGTGGCGCATAGCGACCAGACCAGGCCAAATTTGTCAATCTAGAGTGCGCCGCAAACTGCCACAGACATGCCGGATAGACGAAATGAGCGACAAGTACTTAGCGGGAAAAGTGGCGTGGGTAACGGGAGGTGCCTCCGGCATGGGGCGCGCGACGGCGCTCGCGCTGGCGCGAGCCGGGGCGCACGTCGCGATCGGCTCGCTGGTCGCTTCGTCGCGCGGCGCTGCGGTTCTGCCGGGCCAGAACTGCCACACACCCGCCGATGATGCGCTTGAGGCGACGAAGTGCGCCATTGAGTCCGTGGGAGTGCGGGCTATGGCGCTGCCCCTTGACGTCTGTTCAGATGAGTCCGTGCGTGCCTTCCACGCGGTCATACGGGACACCCTTGGCGAGGTTGATGTGCTGATCAACGCCGCGGGATCCTCCGTGCGTCAGTTCATCGCCGATCATTCGGACGAACTTTGGTACCGCATGCTCGATGTGAACCTCACGGGGCCCTACCGCACCATCAAGCTCTGCTTGCCAGGCATGATGAGCCGCCGCTGGGGACGGATCGTCAATTTCGCGTCGACCGCGGCGAATATCGGGTACCCGATGCACGGCGCCTATTGCGCATCGAAATCGGGCCTGCTGGGGCTCACCCGCTGCGTCGCTCTCGAAGGCGCGCCGTTTGGCGTGACCTGCAACGCGATCAATCCAGGGTTCGTCGACACCGAAAGCAACTACGCGGCTTCCCAAATGGAAATCGAGATCGCCGGGCTTGACACCACGGTCGACGCATACCGGGCCGGCATCGCGGCCAGCCTGCCGCAGAAGCGATATCTGAAGCCCGACGAAGTCGCCGCTTTCGCAGCTTTTCTGTGTCGACCCGAAGCGCTCGGCATCGAGGGACAGGACATCACCATCGCGATGGGCTCCCAATGGTAAGTCGCAAACCCGCGCATTCCGCAGCCACGCGGCCCGCGACCGCCAAGCGCTCCGTTCCGGCACTCGCCTTCTGGCTCGAATATGCCAGCTTGCCCGCTTGCGAGATCGCGGCGCAGGCCGGCTACGACGCGGTGATCTTCGATCTCGAGCACGGGATCATTCCCCAGCAGGACGCCGATCGACTTGCCTTTGCCTGCAAGAAGCTTGGGCTCACCGTCTATTCTCGCGTCGCTGCGGCCGGACGTGTTTCCATTCAGCATGCGCTCGATTCCGGGGTCGACGGTGTCATTCTTCCGCAGATTTTGAACGCAGCGCACGCGCGTGAGGCGACCGCCTATACCAAGTATCCACCGCTTGGTACCCGCGGCGTCGGCTACAGCAGGACCATGAATTACGGCGCCGTCACGCCCGGGTTCTTCGACGACGAGAACGCGCGCTGCCTTTGCTTCCCGATGATCGAGACGGTTGGCGCATTGGCGGAAGTCGACGCCATTGCAGCCCTCAATACGGTCGACGGCTTGTTCGTCGGCCCGAGCGATCTTTCAATGGCGCGTGGGCGAGGAGCCTTCGCGGCGACGGATGACGACTTGGGCGATCTGGCAGCGGTCGCCACGGCTGCGGCGAAGGCCGGCAAAGTCTGGGCGCTCCCAGCGCCGAGCCGAAAAATCTTCAATTTTGCTGTTCGACATGCGGCCGCGCTTGTGACCGTTTGCGACGATCTTACTGCGCTGGGACTCGGCTTTGCTCAGGGTCTCGCGGTGGCGCAGCGACGCTGAAGCCATGATGTCTTCCAATCGCAGCACATGGGTCGGACAATGACGAGCCGCGACGTAAATGAGGCGGCCGCGCATTATCGCGCAACGTACGACACCGCCCTATCCGAGCTGCTTAGCCGCATCTGGGGCGGCAACCTGCATCTGGGACTTTTTTCAAATCCAGACGAAGCGTTGCCTCAAGCCCAACTGCGCGCCAATCACCACATGGCCGCAGCTAGTCGTTGCCAAGCGGGTCAGGTGGTCGTCGAAGCCGCTTGCGGGGTGGGCAGCACGGCGCGTTATCTCGCGGAGAATTACGGCGTTCGCGTGCGCGCCACGAACATAGCCGAGTCCCAACTCACCGAGGCGCGTGAGCTCACGGAGCGGGCCGGTCTTGGGCACCTGGTGGACTTCTCCTTCGCTGACTATCACGAGCTGCCCTTCGCCGACGCGAGCTTCGATGTCTGGTGGTGTCAGGAGGCGTTGCTCTACGCCGTCGACAAGCGTCGGGTGCTCGAGGAGGCTATCCGCGTCGTGCGTCCGAGCGGCCGCCTCATCATGTCTGACCTTCTGCTAGGCGATGGTGTCGCCGGTAGCGAACGCGAGGACTTCACGAGCAAGTTGAAGGCCCCTCACATGTGGTCCATGGGCCATTGGGACCGGCTTATTGCTGGCCTGCCCGTTTGCGTGGCCGAGCGGCACGATTGGGGAGCTCATGCGGCGCCGACCTTTCGCAATGTGCTCGCCAATTTTGAAGGTGTGCGGGACGAGTTCACCGGGCGGCTCGGAACTGCTGCGATGGAGGCCGCCAGAGAACGCCTCTCGATACAATACGAATTTGCGCAGGCAGGGAAGCTCAGCTGGTGCTTCTATGCGCTCGTGCGCTGAGGAACGTAGCGTTTTGCGACCGGCGGCCTATGCGTGTATCAGCGATGCAAAGAATAAACTTGCCAGTCTGCCGAAGACGCACAAGGGGAGGTCAGCGAGGATCGGATGACAGGAGCCGGGTTTGAGTGAGGCCAAGGTCGAACCGTGCTGCTAAAGCTCGTTGGCTATCGGCTCGCGCGGGGATTGACCACGCTTTGGCTTGTCTCGCTGCTGATCTTCGCCAGCACCGAGATTCTTCCAGGTGACGTGGCGACAGCGATACTCGGCCAGTCGCGGACACCCGAAACGGTTGCAGCCATCCGCAATTCGCTTGGCCTCAATCGCCCGGCCTATATTCGCTATGCTGACTGGCTTGGCCACTTCGTCCGAGGCGACATCGGAAAGTCGCTGGCGAACCAGCGGGACATCGCGCCGGAGATCCGCGAGCGGCTCGGCAATACGCTCTTCCTTGCAGGCATCGCGGCCTGCATCTCGGTGCCGCTTTCCATCTTGCTTGGCTTGCTGGCGGCAATCCGCCACGAGAGTTTCTTCGACCGGCTCGTCAGCGCCGCTACGCTTGCGACAATATCCTTCCCCGAATTTTTCATCGGATACGTGCTGATCATCGTCTTCGCGGTCAAGCTCGACTGGTTCCCTAGTCTCGCGATGATCGACTCACAAATGGGCTTCTGGGCTCGGTTGGATGCGATTGCGTTGCCGGCGGCAACGCTCGTCCTGGTCGTGCTCGCCCACATGATGCGGCAGACCCGGGCCGCAGTCCTCAACATCCTTGGCCATCCTTTCATCGAGATGGCGGTTCTCAAAGGGGTTCCGAAGTGGCGCATCGTGCTCGAGCATGCCGTGCCGAACGCGCTCGCCCCGATCGTTAACGTGGTGGCGCTTAATCTGGCGTATCTTGTTGTCGGTGTCGTGGTGGTTGAGGTCGTGTTCGTCTATCCCGGTATGGGCCAACTCATGGTCGACTCGGTCGCGAAGCGCGACGTGCCGGTGGTCCAGACCTGCGGCCTGATCTTTGCGCTCACCTATGTCGGGCTCAATATGATCGCAGATCTCGTCGGCGTGTTGTCTAATCCGCGCCTAAGGCACCCGCGATGAGACCGGGCGCGATCAAAGTCTTCAGAACCCGTTTGTCGATCGGTGCGCTGCTGGGCTTCACTATCGTCGGGATCAACTTGGCGGCGGTCATCCTCGCTCCCGTCATCGCGCCCTACGGACAAGCCGATCTCGTCGGCGACGTCTGGGCGCCCCCGAGCGCCCAGTTCTGGCTCGGACTCGACAGCCTCGGCCGCGACATGCTGTCCCGGCTTCTCTATGGGGCGCGCACGACCGTCAGCATCGCGCTGCTGATCACAGTCTGCTCATTCGCGATCGGCATCATGACCGGTTTCACCGCAGCGGTCATCGGTCGCTGGGTTGATATTGCCTTGAGCCAACTCGTCGACGCGGTAATGGCCATTCCCACCTTGATCTTTGCGCTGGTTATCCTCTCTGTGCTGGGCACCTCGGTGCCTGCCCTGGTGGGCACGATTGCCGTGTTGGATTCAACGCGCGTTTTCCGGCTCTGCCGCGCGATCGGGCTCAACATCGTTGTCATGGATTACGTTGAGGTCGCACGGCTGCGCGGCGAGAAGCTATGGTGGATCATGAGCCGAGAGGTGCTGCCGAACAGCTTACCGCCCCTGATCACCGAATTCGGCCTACGGTTCTGCTTCGCCTTTCTATTCATTGCGGCATTGAGCTTCGTGGGGCTTGGCATCCAGCCGCCGATTGCTGATTGGGGCGGCATGGTCCGTGACAACGCGCCAGCTATCAACTTCGGCGGATTAGCTCCCCTCATTCCCGCGGCGGCGATCGCGCAACTCACGATCGGGGTCAATCTGCTCGTCGACTGGTATTTGTCGATCCACAGCCGACCGCATGGGTTGGCTGCATGAGCGCCGAGATTTTACGGATGGAGCGCTTATGCATTGATGCGCAGGCCGAGCACGGGGGTCCGGCGCGGCGCATCGTCGACAGCGTCAATCTTGTGCTCGATCGCGGTGAAGTGCTGGGGCTTATTGGCGAGTCGGGAACCGGCAAGTCTACGATTGCGCTGGCCGCTCTCGGATATGTCAGGCCGGGCTGCACGATCGCAGGCGGACGGGTCCTGTTCGGTGGCACCGATCTGCGGACGCTTTCCTCGGAGCAACGCCGCCAGCTTCGTGGTCGGCGAATCGCCTATATCGCGCAAAGTGCCGCCGCCGCCTTCGATCCGGCTAAGCGGCTCTATAGCCAAGTCTGCGAAGCACCGATCCGCCACGGGATGATGGGCCGTGATGAGGCGCGCGCTCAAGCGGTGCAGCTGTTCCGAGAACTCGATCTTCCCGCGCCGGCAACGTTCGGGGAACGTTATCCCCACCAGGTTTCGGGCGGCCAACTGCAGCGGGCCATGGTGGCGATGGCCATGTCATGCCAACCCGAAATCCTCGTCCTGGACGAGCCAACGACTGCGCTCGACGTCACAACGCAAATCGAAGTCCTTGCCGCGATCCGCAACACGATTCGCAAGCACCACACGGCAGGTCTCTACATTACCCACGATCTCGCCGTCGTCGCCCAAGTCGCGCATCGGATTATGGTCCTCCGCGATGGCAAAGTGATCGAAGAAGGCCGCGCCGAGCAGATCCTTCACCAGCCGAAGATGGACTACACGCGGGCCCTCGTCTCACTGTATCAAACTAGAAGTCGCAAGCATCACCCATCGCCTGTGGATCGCGAGCCGATCCTAAAGCTGACCGATCTCGGGGCGAGCTACGCCAAGCTGACGCGCGTCATTGATGACATAAACCTTTCGGTTGGACCGGGTGAGACGGTGGCTGTCGTCGGCGAATCCGGGAGCGGGAAAAGCACCTTGGCGCGGGTCATAACCGGCTTGTTGCCACGCGAGAAGGGGGAGATCCGATTCCGGAATGCGGTGTTGCCGCCAGCTCTGGCGCAACGCGGCCCCGATGTCCTGCGCCGGATCCAGATGATTTATCAGATGCCGGACATCGCGCTCAATCCGCGCCACACAGTAGGCGAAATCATCGGCCGTCCGCTTAGCTTCTATCTCGGCACTGACGGAGCCAAGCGCGAGCGTCGGATTATCGAGCTGCTTCATTCCATAGACCTACCGCCCGAATTCGCCCATCGATTGCCCGGTGAGCTAAGCGGCGGACAGAAACAGCGCATCTGTATCGCTCGTGCGCTCGCGGCTGAGCCCGATCTTGTCATTTGCGACGAGGTCACATCGGCGCTCGATCCGTTGGTGGCCGACGGCATTCTTAACCTCTTGGGACAATTGCAACGCGAGCACGGCTGCGCTTACCTCTTCATTACGCACGATCTCGGCATCGTGAGGCGGATGGCGGACAAGGTGGCGGTGATGTTTAAGGGCAGAATAGTTGCGCAGGGTCCAGTCGAAAACGTATTCGCACCACCGTACCAGCCCTATACGGAGTTGCTGCTATCCTCAGTGCCGGAGATGCGCCTCGATTGGCTGGATGGCGTGTTGGCCGGCCGTGCCCGCGCGCGAGCCACCGTAGCGGTTGCCTAGCCGATTGCCGCAGAGAAAGCCCCTCGAGCCGCTCCAAGCGCGAGGCTACAACGCTTAGGCGTAGTGCGGCACGACCAGGAAGGCAAAGGACAAGGGCTGATCAGTGTAATTCCAATACTGGTGCCGCGTCTTGGGCGGAAGGTAGAGCATGTCCCACGTGTCAAGTTCGAACCAATCATAACTGTCAGGTAGGTAAACATGCAGCTTTCCGGTTGTGACGAACATAATCTTGTCACCAGGATGAGACCGATCGTCAGAGCGAGCCCCCGGCATGAGTTCCGCTACCCCTGCGGTCAGCTTCTCGGTGCTCGCAAACAGCAACTCGAGCACCGGATGCTCATCGCCGTGAATAAAGGGCAGCGCGTCGCGTCGTGTTAATGTGATCGGGCCGCCGCTGTTCGCCGCTTCCGCTCGGGCACTTGCAAGAGCTTGAGGCCACCGTTGAAGCAGATCCGAGCGGCCGTCCTGCTCAGTGCCGAACCTGGGCTTGGTCGCGCCGAACTCGAGCTCGCTTACATGCGGCGGGCGTTCCTGCGGGCCGTACCAATCGAGCACCGCACATTCCTCTGTTCTGAAATTGTAGCCGAAATGCCACCGCGCACCGCGAAAGAGCACTGCCTCGCCCGCACGTGCGATCGCGGTGTCGCCTGTTGATGGATCTTTGACCGCGAGTTCACCTTTTAGAACGTAGTAAAACCGGTCCTGGTCGAAGAATGACTTCCAACTATCGGATGATTTGAAGTAACCGCCCGGTTTCAGCTTGTAGATCAGCGTGGCGATTTTCTCGTTGCGACCGTAGACGATATCGGCCACTTCGCCGGATTTGCCGTCCCCCCAAAGAAACCTTGAGGCGTCCTGATGGCGCACGACGGTCGGTCCCTTTAGCGGATTGACCTGTTTGGGTGCGTTCTTGGGTTTGTCGGTTGCCATATGGTCGCCTCAAGCTCTGCAGCGCATCATACATGCCACCAGCGCTGTGCGATCCGAAAACCGTCGAGATCCAGGCTCGACAGCAGCGGACCATGGGACACCTTACCGGAATGCGCGGTGACGAATGTCGTGAACATGATGACGATCACGCCATTGTCGTCGTGCATGAGCTGCTGACATTCAGCGTACATCGTCGCGCGCTTCTTCTCGTCGAGCTCCGAACGGGCGGCGACCAGCAGTTCATTGAAACGTGGATTCTTCCAGAACGTATCGTTCTGATTGGAGTCAGCGGCATAGGCGAAGGTGAGAGTCCCATCAGCCGTCGGGCGCCCTAGCCATTCGCTGGCGCAGAACCCCTTGTGCTGCCAAACATTGTCCCAATAGCCGTCATTCGGTTCGCGCACCACGGTAAGATCAATGCCGGCTTTGGCCGCACTTTCGCGGAATATAGTGGCGGCGTCGACCGCACCGGTGAACGCAACGTCGGCCGCCGAGAGCTCGATTTTCAGGTTCGGCATGCCGGCCTTTTTAAGCAAGCTCTTCGCCATGTCGGGGTCGTACTTATGGACTGGCTGCGGATCGATCGCGAACTTGACCGAGGGTGCCACGGTATTGTCATTGCCTGGCACCCCGATGCCGCCGAACACGCGCTGAATGATTGCTTCCCGATCGATGGCGAACTTCAAGGCATTGCGCACATCAGCATTATCGAATGGCGGCGTCGTAACCAGCATGGCGAAGGTGTTGTGCTCGTAGCCGGTCACTTTATCGACTGCGATCCCAGGCTTCTGTTCAATGAACTTGAGGGTCTTGGCGTCGCACCGATCCATAACGTCGAGCTGACCCGACAGCAGCGCATTGGTGCGCGCGGTTGGGTCGATGATTGAAAGCAAGCTCACGTCGTCGAACCAAGTGTCTCGGTAGTAGTTTGGATTACGCTTGGTTCGGGTAATCGAGCCTGGCTTAAACTCCTCGAGCGCGTACGGTCCGGTGCCAATGCCCGATTGCCAGTCAGCCTCGCCGTTGTCCTTGGCCGGCATGATCGCCAGACGATGCTCAGCCATTACGTACGGAAAGTCGGCGTTGCCGCCAACGAGATTGAAAATGACGTGATCACCGTCGGCCTTCACTTCGGTGATTTGCTTGGCGGTCGCCTTAAGGGCGGATTTCGAGTCGGCACCCAAATGGTGTCGAACCGAGGCAACGACATCGTCTGCCGTGACGTCCCTGCCGTTATGGAACGTCACCCCTTTTCGCAGCTTGAGGGCCCAGGTCTTGGCGCCGTTGGACGGCTCATAGGATTCCGCCAGGTCGTTGGTAATGTTGCCATGCTCGTCGACCTGCGTGAGAAGGCTTCTGATGGTCAGGTTCACGGTTCCCATGTAGCTATCGAGAATGGCGCCCGGATCGAGTGTGTTGGAGGTCGCGCCCCAGCTGATCCCGACTCGCAAGCTGCCGCCTTTTTGAGGTGTTGCCGCCAGTGCCTGGGTAAAGCTTGCCTCGGCAAGGGTCACAGTTAGGCCGGCGGCGAGACTTAGCTGAATGAACTCTCGGCGGCTCATCCGGCCAAGGCGCGCTTCCCGCGCCATCCATTCCTCTCGTTCACTGGCTATCATGGACGCACTCATGGCTTCTCCCTTCGATTATCAAGCTCGCCTCGGAGGACATTGGCATGCTCGCAGCATGTCCAAAACAGGCTTCCCGCTGTTAAGTTTTGTGCATATTCACGCTAGGGCGGGATGGGTTGTGGCTTGAGCCTGAAAGCGACACTGTATGGCTTAAACGCGCCATAATGGGAACGTTGCTGAGCTGTCATCGAAGCGCCCTGTTTTCGACCCGGAGGACGGGTGCATGCGGATTGCGGAAATCGATACCTTTATGCTGCGCGGTCACGGGAAGCAGGGCGCTTACGGTGCGCCATACGGCGTCGTCGTTCGGGTAACAACGGACACTGGCATCGTCGGCTACGGCGAATCCGACAGCATGCCCAACGTCGTAAAGGCAATCATCGAAGCGCCGTTCCTGCACGAGATGATGTCAGGCCTGAAATGGGTGTTGCTCGACCAGAACCCGCTCGAAATTGATGACTTGTGGACGCGAATGGCGCGCGCGACGTTGAACTACAGCCGCGACGGCGCAAGCCTCGCGGCAATGGCCGCCATTGATCTTGCGCTGTGGGATATCAAGGGCAAAGCACTTCAGCTGCCGGTCTATGAATTGCTCGGCGGCGCGCGGCGACGCGAAGTCCGGTGCTATGCCACGCATCCACTTGGGACGACGCTCGCTGAAACGCATCGCCTCGCGCGATCCTTGTGCGATGCGGGGTTTTCCGCCGTTAAATTCGGCTGGCATCCTCTCGGCCCCAATTCACAACGGGACGACGCTATCGTCCGGACGCTGCGGGATGCGATCGGACCGGAGCGGGATCTTCTTATCGATGGCGGGCTCGCCTGGGACGTAGAAACAACGCGCACCAGGCTGAAGCATTTCGAACGTTATCGGTTATTCTGGTTGGAGGAGCCCCTCGCCCCGTACGATTTCCAAGGTTACGCTGCCCTTGCGGCAAGCGGCATCACCCCGATCGCAGCCGGCGAGCTCGCCTCAAGCACGCTCGAGTTAACACGACTTGTTGAAGAGAAATGCGTCAACGTCCTGCAGGTCGACGTGTCGCGAGTTGGGCTTACGCAGGCGATGAAGGTGGCTGCGTTTGCGGCAAGCCGCCGGATTCCGTGCGTCAACCACAGTTACAACTACGGGATCAATCTTGCGGCATCCCTCCACTTTGCTCTTGCGATCGAACTGACATCGCTCTTTGAGGTGCCAATGACACCGAACGAGATTCGCAACGCGCTCGTTCCTAATGCGCCCGCGCCGCACCGGGGAATATTAACCCCGAGCCAAGAGCCGGGCTTCGGCATCAAGATCGATGAAGCCGCCCTGGATCGTTTTACGATCGCCAACTAAAAGTGCGCCTCCGGCTCAGAGGGCTACGAGCCACGGCCGCAGTGCTTGTTCGTCCACATCAATTCCGAGGCCAGGCCCATCGGTCGGCTCCGCCATTCCATCCTCGACGTGAAAAGCGGGCTTTCTGAGCAAGTTCTCCCGCCAGGGCAGTGGGTCCTGATCGCACTCAAAGTAGTCACCGTTCGGCACTCCAAAAAGCAGCTGCAGGCAGGCGGCGGAGCTTACGACGGTACTGTAATTTTTGCTGGTGATGGGCAGATGCCTAATCTGGGCGTATGCGGCGATCTTGCGTGCCTCCGTGATGCCGCCAACCTGTACAATGTCCGGTTGTGCGATTTGGATCGCACCTGCATCAATGAGGCGTGCAAAGGCGTCGCGTCCAGTCTCTGTCTCGAATCCCGCGATGGGAATCCTCGTTCGCCTGGCAAGCTCTGCGCAGCCAGCGACGTCCTCGGCCATCACCGGTTCCTCGAACCAATGAATCTCAAGCGGCTCGAGCGCTTGCGCGTAGCGCATAGCAACTCGCGCGGAAAGTGAGGTCGTAGCGTCGACCATCAAGTAGTCATTCCCCATAGCTTCCCGCGCGACTTCCACTCGCTTCAAATCGTTCTCGATCGAGCCTCTCAGCGGAACGTCTAGGATGACGTTCTGATGTGCGGCCTCTCGAATGTTCCCAATTTTCATTTTGTAGCCGCGAAACCCGGCTGTGCGAGCCGCCGCGACGTCGGTAGCAAAGTCGTCCAGTCCATAGTCGTGTCGGTAATAGCCGGATGACGCGTAGGTCTGAACGGGCCGGCCGAATCCACCGAGAATGCGCCAGAGCGGCTCGCCCGCCGATTTTCCGAAAATGTCCCAGAGAGCGATGTCGATGCCGGAAAGAGCCGCCATCAGAATGCCGCGCCGGCCATGATAGTAGGTTTGCTGGAATACCTTTTCCCAGAGGTATTCAGGCCGCCTTGGATCCTCCCCGACAATCAGAGGGAAGATCTCGCGCTCGATCACCGCTGCCGTGACCGCGTGCGGTCCTCCCCACATCGCAGACTCGCCCCAGCCGAATAGCTGAGGATCGTCAGTTTGTATCTTGAGCAGCAACGCCTCGCGCACATTGTATTCGCCACGAGCGTAGGTGAGTGGATATGGCATCTGATATCGCAAGGGGAAAATCTGAATGCCGCTGATCTTCAATTCGTTCTCCCAGTGCGGCTTGGTCTGCGTGTTTGAAACGCTTCGCCTTATGCGCCAAAGGATTACGGCGCGCGCCAATGCTGTGAGTTGTAGAACCCCGAGAGTCCCGCGTCCAGGAGCAGCTCTCGTGCGCTGCGACTCATTTGTCGCTGCGGTCGCCAGTCTACCTAGCTCGGCGCTAATATTCCCAAGGGGAGCGCGAGGGAGAGCTTATCTCGCGGAGGAAGAAAGGGCGCTCCGGCTTTGGTGCGCTGCCAACGCTTTCCAGTCGACATCGACCCCCAGACCGGGGGCATCCGGCAGTTTGGCGTGGGCGTCCTTGATCGAAATGCCCTCGCGGAAGAGGTCCGGATCCCCAATTTCGAGGAAGCTGATGTGCCCCTCGCAATCTACCGGATACGGCGTGCGCGCAACAGCCGCGATGTGGCAGACGGCAGTGTCACCGACGATCGTATAAGGGTTCGTGTCTACGCTCACGCCAACCCCTGCCGCCTCGCAGATGGCAATCGCCTGGGCAGCCGGATAGAAGCCTCCTAGCCGATTGAGCTTCAACACGATGCGGTCGCAAGCCTCCGAGCGGATGATGTTCATCAGCGCCTCTGGCGACCAGACCGATTCATCTAGGATGACCGGCACGCCGGCATGCGCCCTAACGAATGCGGCGCCAGCGATGTCGGCGTACGGAAGCGGCTGCTCGATGGAAAGGTTTTCGTGATCGGCGAAGCGCTTCAGCAAGGACACTGTCCATTGCGCGCTTCGCCAGCCTTGGTTCGCGTCCGCATCGACGTACACGTTCGGCGGAACGACATCTAGCGCGGCCCGTAGAATGGCCAGCTCGGACATGAGATTTTCACGGTTCCAGCCTTTCGCAAGCACTGTATCCCCGACTTTCACTTTGAGGCCCTTGAAACCCTCTTTGACGCACTCACTGCACGCCGTAGCCATTGCGTCGGGAGTTTTATGATAAAGATTAGTCAGCATTTCGAACTCGGTGCGGTACGCCCCGCCGAGCAGGCCATAGACGGGCACGCCGAGTGTTTTGCCGACCAGATCGTAAATCGCCATGTCCACACCGGAGCGGGCCCCCCGACTACCAGGCATGCCGCCACTTACCTGCGCGTCCATCAATTGATGGACGCGAGCAAAGTTGCGAGGGTCTCGGCCCCGCAATGCGTTCTCATAGAGGCGGACGCACGCCTCGATATGAGCCGCAGTCTCGCCAAGGTACCAGACCTGGCTCGTCGCCTCGCCTACGCCATAGTCGCCGTTCTCGGCGGTAATCTTTATCAAGAAGCTCGGCGGCTGGCTCGGCCAAACATACTCATCATCGACCCATGCCTCCTTGATTACCTTCGGATAGAGGCGGAACGCGTCGATCTTGGCGATCTTCATTCTTTTCTCCAGTTTCTTAAGGCCTCGAAGCGGCGACTGTTGGAGTTTCCGCGTGTCCGTTCCCCTCGACCAGCAAAAGTTAAGTTTGGTGAACAAGCACCAGCATGTAGAACGCCGATAGGCGTCAAGAAAACTATATGAGCTTAGCGCTGCAAGCTGGGAGCACAACAGGCCATCCGCTCAGAGGCTGCATTCCGGAGCAGCAGAATATGGCGGTTTCAGATCAGCAGATGCAACGTGCTTGCCTCGTCGCGCATGTGCGTCGCCTGCGCGGTAGCGCTCCGCTCTTTCCCACTCGTCGAGTTCTCTGATCTCTCCCGAGACAAGACTTTCGCCCTCTCGCTGATCGCGCTGAGGGATCTCGACGAGTCTGTGAGATCGCAATCGACATGAGATACCGCCGCGCCGTACGATGACTAACTTGACGCACAAAGATCCGCCCAAGTGCGCGGCGCCGACACGGTGTCTGTCACCCGCCATTCAGAAGGCGATCTCGCCTACCGTTCGGCGGCTCGATGAGTCGGATTTACGGTGGCGAAGATAAGTCGCTGTTGGCTCCTGGCCATTACATGGAAGACAAGACGATCTGGTTTCAGCTGCGCTGATCGAATCGGGGCTCCCCTTTTCGCACTCGATCTGCGGTCAGGCCGCTTTCTTTTTGTTCGTGGCTTTCGCTGCCTCGCCCGGCCAAGTGTCCCCCAACCGAAAGCCGTTCGGGAAAGGATCGGTGGGGTCAAGGACATACTGATGAAAAGCCGTGATCCATCCGCTGCCCGTGATAGCCGGGCGGATCGCGGGTTCAGCTCCCGCAGATGCAGTTCCCAGCACCGTCCCGACAAATTCGGTGCCGAGGATGGATTCATGCACGAACCGTTGACCAGCGGCGATCTGACCACGCGCATGCATGACGGCGAGGCGCGCGCACGTCCCGGTACCGCATGGCGAGCGATCCAGCCGGCCGGGTGAGACGACCACCGCATTGCGGGCGCGTCGTTCCCCATTCACATCGCCCAACGGCCCGGCAAAGAGCACCTGGTTGATCGTGTGTATCTCCGGGTTCTCCGGGTGCGATGCCGGCACCTGCTCAGCTGCCGCTGCTTTGATTCGCTCCCCGACAGCCACGAGGTCGGCGCCCTCGGAACTAACGAGCTCGAATCCCAGTGAAGGCGCATCGACGAGCGCGTAGATCATCCCGCCATAGGCCACGTCGACCATGATTGTGCCGAGCCCCTGCACCTCGACCCCCTTGCCAAGTCCAAAGACGAACGCGGGCAAGTTCTCGAATGTGACGCTTACACACTTTCCGTTCCGGCATTCTGCCGAGACCGAGACGAGACCCGCTGGCGCCTCGAGGACAAGATTAGTGACCGGCTCCCGCATGGGAAGCATGCCGGTCTCCAAGAGAGCCGTCACAGTGCAGATCGTGTTCGTCCCCGACATCGGCACATAGTAGTCGGACTCGATGATGACGAAGCCGATATCGGCACTCGGATCCGTGGCGGGCACGACCAGATTCACGCATTGGGTAATTCGGCCTCGCGGCTCCTGCAGGAGGAACTGTCTCAACCAGTCGTCCTTGGTCTCAAGATGACGCATCTTCTCAAAGACTGTGCGCCCGGGCACGTCGCGCACGCCTCCCGTGATCACCTCGTTCAGCTCGCCGGCGGCATGGACCCCGACGACATTAATCATTCTGCTGAATCGCATCGCACCTCTCCTTTGGGTCAGCGTGTTTATTTTGGCAGCACGTGTATGGTTCTAGCGAGCTAAAAGCCGCCGGCCGTTGCATGTAGTTTCCAAAAAAAATCAGCCGAAGCGCGAGATAGCGAAAGGAGCGAGGTCGAGCGAAGAACCGCGCCCGGTGACTAGCTCGGCAATAAGGCGGCCGGTAGTCGGGCCGAACGTGAGACCGGTATGCCCATGCCCAAACGCGTAGAAGATGTTCCGCCGTTTCGATGATCGCCCGATGACCGGCAGCGTGTCCGGTGTGGTGGGACGATGCCCCATCCATTCCGTGCCCCCATGTGGGTTAAGCCTGGGAAAGTAGCGCTTCGCCAGCGCGACAAGTGATTTGGCGCGGGCAAAGTTTGGCGGCGTCTCGAGCCCGGCGAACTCTGCCGCGCCGCCAATTCTGAGGCCCATCGCGAGCGGCGTCGCGACGAAGTTTCGCTCCGTAAAAATCACCTCGCCGCGGAGTTCGACCTGTGGGTCGGGCAGTGTCGTGTTATAACCGCGCTCACTTTCGACAAGCGCGCGGTCGCCAATAAGCTTCGCGATTTGGCCCGACCAGGCACCCGCCGCGACAACAAGCGCATCAAATGGCCAGCTGCCGCCCTCCCGGGTTCGCACTGCGGTCCCCTCAATGGCAACTACCTCCCCGCGCTCCACGCCCACGCCGCGCTGCGAGAGCCACTGACGTAGTCGATCCAAAATCGCCCTCGGATCGGAGACGTGCGCCCATTCCGGAATTGAGATCGCGTGCTGGACAATCGGACCAAGCGCAGGCTCGCATTCGCGCGCTTCTTCTCCGCTCATTTCCTCGCAGACCACCCCGAAGCGGCGCTTAAGCTCCCATTCCGCGCGGTCGCGCAGAAATCCCTTCGTTGTCTCGTAGACGGAAAGGGCGCCCACACGATGGAGATCGCCGGAGAGGCCGATCGTTTCCAACATCGGCACAAGGTCGTCGTAACAGGGCCGGGCGAGCGTCGCGAGCGCCATCGTGACGCGCTCCGTCTCGGCGGTTGTACCAGAGCGCACGAACCGCCAAAGCCACGGGAGAAGGACCGGCAAATGCGAGAGCTTGAGCGACAGCGGCCCGAGCGGGTCGAATAGCCAGCCGGGCACGCGCCAGAGAACGCCCGGCGCCGATGCTGGCACGATCTCGCTGATTCCGATGCCGCCAGCGTTACCCAAGGACGCCTTGTCTCCTGTCGGGTCGCGATCGACCACAGTGATGCGATGCCCGTCGAGGACAAGATGATAAGCCGCGGAAAGCCCGACGATGCCAGCCCCGATCACTACGATTTCCGCCATTAGAACCGGTCTTCACTATCCATGCTTCTATGTGATCTTGAACGCTCGGCCCGATCGGTGGATGGCGATGCAACGACGGTGCAAAGCTCGGTGTTCAGCGCTTCGTCGGCTCATATGGGATTGGCGGCGCTCAGACCTTGGGCAGATATGCCTCGCGCAACTGTGGATCGGCTTGCAGCTTCGTGCCCGGCCCCGACATCGTTGCAAAGCCGTTTTCGAACACATACGCATAGTCGCAGATCTCCAAGGCGAAGTTCACGTTTTGCTCGACCAGCACTATGCTGATGCCCGATTCAGCCAGCTTCAGCACGATCTCCAGGATCTGATTCACGATCCGCGGTGCGAGCCCCAGCGACGGTTCGTCGAGGAGCAAGAGCTGCGGCTGGGCCATTAAGCTGCGAGCGACCGCGAGCATCTGCTGCTGACCGCCCGACAGGCTACTGGCCAAGCTCGTCCGCCGTTCCGGGAGTATCGGGAACAGGGCGAATGCTTCCTCTCGCAATTCGGCGAAGCTTTTTCCGCGGCCCGGGATATAGCCTGCGACGAGATTCTCCTCCACCGTCAGGCGCTGAAAGATGCGCCGACCCTCCGGGCAATGGCTAATGCCGCGGCGACTGATGCGGTATGCAGGCCAGCCGGTGATGCGTTCGCCAGCAAAGCGGATCTCACCGCCGTGGACCGTTGTTAGCCCGCTGATGGTGTTGAGGAGCGTCGTCTTGCCGGCGCCGTTGGGTCCGACGATGGCAACCACCTCGCCTTCAAACAGGCGCAGGTCGACGCCTTTCAATATTCGCGTTCGACCGTAGCCGGACTCGATTCGCTCGATTTCGAGCAGCGACGCGGATGCCGTCGACGTCTCCTGGGCTGCCAAGGTAAGCCTCCTGAACGGCAAAGTTAGCTTGCACCTCGGCCGGCGTGCCCTCGAAGAGCAGCCTGCCCTGGTGGAGGACGAAGATGTGGTCCGAAAGCGTCATAACGAAGCTCATGTCGTGCTCGACGATGATCATGACGCGGTCAGGGCGAACCAGGCTGCGCAGCGTTTCCTTTAGGTGATCGGTCTCGCCGTGGTTGAGGCCGGCCGCGGGTTCGTCAAGCATGAGCACCTTGGGGTTGAGCAGCGTGGCGCGGGCGATCTCCAGGAGTTTCTGGTTGCCGTAGGAAAGATCGGCGGCGAGCGTTTCCGCGAAACGGGTGAGCCCGAAGCGTGCCAACGCCTCGCGGCAGAGTGCGGCGCGTTCATTCTTGAACCGCTGCGACACTCCGGGGACGAAGACCTCCGCAAATGTGCGCCCCAAATAGGAGGAGAATAGGCAAACCTCGAGGTTCTGCTGCACCGTCATCCCGTCGAAAAGGCGGATGTTCTGATAGGTGCGGGCGACGCCGTGGCCAGCGATCTGGTGCTTTTTCAGGCGCTGCAATTCGACATCCTCGAATAGGATGCGCCCGCTGGTCACCTTGTAGGAACCCGCGCACATATTGATGAGTGTCGACTTGCCAGCACCGTTTGGGCCAATGATTGAGGTGATCTTTCCCGGCTCGAATACCAGATCAACCCCATCGATCGCGATGAGGGAGCCAAAGCGCTTCCTCAGGCCAACGAAACGCAGTGTCATCGCCAGCCGAGCTTCTGCATGATCCACGCAGGGTTATGGTGGCGCCCCACGATGCCGCCCGGCCGCACCAGGATAATTGCAACGAGCGCGCAGCCGTAAAGCAGCATTCGGTATTCGGAATACTCGCGCAGCAGCTCGGGCACAACGATCAGCACAGCGGCGCCGACAACGACGCCCACGAGGTTGCCTACGCCGCCAATCACGATGATCAGGACAATCGTCAGGGATTCCCAGAAGCTGAAACTCACTGGATCAACAAAGCGCTGGAAGGCGGCGAAGATCACGCCAGCAAAGCCGCCGAGCGTCGCGGAAAGCCCGAAGGCAAGGAGCTTCGCCAGGGTGGTGTTAATGCCGATACCGCGCGCGGCGTCCTGATCTTCACGGATCGCCGCCCAGCCCAAGCCGAGAATGGAGCATTCGAGTCGCCAGGCGAGCGTTACGGCGAATATGGCAATCGGCAAAAGTATGAAGAAGAAATCCCGTGGCGTTTTGAGCGGGAATCCGAAGAGAAAAGGCTGATCGATCCGCGATATTCCCTGGGGTCCGTTCGTCACCGAGACGAGGTTGTTCATCAGCAAGCGTATAATCTCACCGAATCCGAGCGTCACAATAGCGAGATAATCGCCGCGTAGCCGCAGCACGGGAATGCCCAGGAGGACGCCCGCCATGCCTGCCAAACCGCCGCCAACCACAAGGATCGGCCCGAATGGCAAGTGAATGTCGAACTGCCCGCTCGCGAGCAGCGCATACGAATAGGCGCCGATCGCATAAAAGGCGATGAAGCCAAGGTCGAGCAGTCCCGCATACCCGACCACCATGTTTAGTCCGGTGGCGAGAAGCAGGTAAATCAGCACCATGTCGATGATGCGGACGTAATAGGTGGGCAGACTCGGCACGAAATAGACCAGGGCCACGAGCATCGCGACTATGACCGCCGCAGCGCGGACGCGCCCCAGCCAGTGGATCTTGCCACCCGGATCAATCGAGACGGCGCGGGATGTCGCCTCAGAAGTCACGCTTGTAGACCATCCCTTCTTCTGTGACCACCTCGCCTAGAAAGCCGGCCGGGCGGAAGATCAACACCAGCACGAGGACCGAAAAGGCGAAGATGTCGCGATATTCCGAGCCAATGACGCCGTTCGTCAGCTTCGGCAGCAGGCCAGCACCAAATGTCTCAAGCACACCCAAGACAAAGCCGCCGAGCATCGCGCCCGAAATTGATCCGATGCCACCGAGAATCGCTGCAATGAACGCCTTCAATCCGACGACGAAGCCCATGCTAAAGACGACGATGCCGTAATAACTCGCATAGAGAATGCCCGCGAGCGCGCCCAAGCCTGGCCCAATAAAAAAGATGAGACGAATGGGCGTGTTCACGTCGATGCCGAGCAGTTGTGCTGTCCGCGGGTTTTCCGATACTGCGCGGATCTTGACGCCGAGAGTTGTTCCATTGACGAACCAGGCGAGCGTCACCATGAGCGCCACCGCAAATACGACAATAAAAATCTGGTCGAGTGTGACGACGGCGCCAACTACACTGAACGAGATCGGCGGCAGGAACGCTGGAAAGGGCAGCGGCCGACGGCTTACGAACAGCATCACGGCATTTTGCAGGACGATGGCTACGCCGAGCGCGCTCAGCATCGGCGCTAATCTTGAGGCGCGTCGCAGCGGGCGGTAGGCCGCTTCCTCGATGCCGACACCGAGGAGCCCGACCACGACGAAGGTTGCGGCGAATACACCAAGCGTGACCAGCACGCCGAGTGCGCTCCCCGATAGGCTGGCCGATGCCGCAAACAGGAAAAAGGCAACATGGCCGCCCACCATGAACATTTCACTGTGCGCGAAATTAATAAGGCGCAGAACGCCATAGACCATCGTGTAACCCAGCGCGATCAGCGCATAAATCGCGCCGATTGTCAGCGCGTTGACCAATTGTTGAATGAGGAAGCTGGTCACGACTGGCTTGATGCGTTGGAGGGAGCGACGGGTCCGCGATGGAAGCATTCTGCGGCGCCGTCGGTCCTCCTGGGAGAATCAGCTCTTCGGCCATTCGAGGGTGAAGTCGTTGCCCTTCACCTTATAGAGGAAAAGCGACGGGCTCTTCAGCTCGCCCTTATCATCGAACTCTACTGGGCCCATAAGTCCGTCGAACTTGGTGTTGTGAAGCTCCTTAACGATGCTCTCGCGCGTGACGCTGGTCCCCGCCCGCTTCATCGCCGCGATAATGATTGCCGCTTCATTGTAGCCATACGCAGAATAGGGACCGGGGTCATCATTGAAGGCCTTCTTATAGTCGGTCTTGAATTGCATCAGCTTGGGGCTCGAATCGTACGGCGGTGCCTGGAAGGAGATGATGGCGCCCGCTGCATTCGCAGGACCCGCCGTGGTGATCAAGTCGGGCAGGAAGGCGGGATCCGCGGCGAAGAAGGTGCTTTTAACGCCGAGCTCGCGCAGCTGCTTCAGGAAGAGGCCAACACCTGGCATCGTGCCGCCGTAATAGACGACATCAGGATTTTCGGTCTTGATCCGAGTGATGACGGCGGAAAAATCGACGTCGGTTGCCGCGACGCCCGAATATGACGTGACCTGGCCCCCGCCCTTCTCAAAGGTCTGACGGAAGACCGTAGCGACGCCGTCCCCAAAGGCCTGTTTGTCCTGGACGATCGCCGCCTTTTTCGCACCTAGCGTTTTGAGGGCATAGGCGGCCGGCGCGCCGCCCTGCATGAAGTCATTCGCAATCGGACGGAAGAGATTGTCGTAGCCGGCTTGCGTGACCTTTGGGTTCGATGAGTTGGTGACCTGCGGCAGGCCGCAGCGGTTGTAAACATCGGATGACGGGATGGTCACGCCGCTGTTAAAATTGGCGATTACCGCGAGAACTCCGTCGTCGTCGCAGAATTTCTGGGCGAGCAACGTCCCTTGTTTGGGATCTCCCTGGTCGTCCTGACGCACGAGCACAAGTTTCTGGCCATTGATACCACCGGCGGCGTTCGCCTCGTTAACGGCGAGCTGCATCCCGTTCTGCCAAGTATTGCCGAAGAGAGCCTCCGCATTGGAGAGCGGTCCGGCGGTGCCGATTTTGATATCGGCGAGCGCCGGCGAAGCACCGAGAGCCGTTACGCCGAACACGGCCGCAAGAAAAATTTTGATCATGTCTGTCCTCCCTTTCGCAAGGAAATTTGCCTCACCTGGAAAACCCTCACTGCACTAACGGCGGCTTGGCACATGTATCAAGTTACCCGCCTCGCGGGCGGCGTAGGCAGCACGTAGGGGCCCGGCATGCGATTGCTGATGTCAGTCAATTCACATACGATCGAAGACAATATCTTGGCACGCAGTTGCTCTGCAGAAAAAGTGTAGAGACCTTTACGACCGTATACAATGATCATTGCGATCACATCGGGAGGTGACGCGGAATGATCCGACATACATCGGAAACTATTACGTCGCACAGCCGCAAGTCCGTATCGCGGTGCTACTGAACTGCCATGCTGGAAGTCCGCTCCCTCTCCAAATCATATGCGGCCTTGCGGGCCCTCCAAGATGTAAATCTACAGGTTTGCGAGGGCCAGATCGTTGGCTTGATCGGTCCGAATGGGTCAGGCAAGAGCACGCTTTTCGACATCGTCAGCGGCTTCCAACAGGGCGATGCAGGAAGCATCGTCTTCCGCGGTTCCTCGCTGCGAGGCGCCTCCCCAAATTCAATAGCCAGACGCGGCCTGGTCCGCACCTTCCAGCATTCGGAGGGCGGACATCGCATGACCGCACTTGAAAATCTATTGGCTGCCGCAGGCGATCAAATCGAGGCAAATCTGTTTGCCGCGCTGCTGCGGCTGCCGCAGCTATTGAAGGTCGAGAACGCCAACCTGGAACGCGCCAGAGAGGTGCTGGCGCTGCTCGGGCTCACGCATGTCGAAAACGAATATGTTGGAAACCTTTCGGGCGGCCAGCGCAAGCTGATCGACCTGGGCCGCGTCCTGATGGCGAGACCGGCGTTATGCCTGCTCGACGAACCGACGGCCGGTGTCAATCCGTCGCTGATCAATGTTATTGTTGACGCGCTTATCACCATGCGACGCGACGAGGGAATTACGTTGCTCATCGTCGAGCACAACATGCGCGCTGTGACCGAGTTGTGCGAGCGAGTTTACGTGCTCGCGGCGGGCCGGGTTATCGCAGAAGGTACTCCTGCCGAAATTCAGAGCGATGAGCAAGTCATCACCTCCTACCTTGGTCGCAGCCGACCGGTGCATGCATGAGCACGCTTCTTAAGGTCGTCTCATTGTACTGCGGCTACGGCGCGGATGAAATTATTCACGGCGTAGACCTCCACGTCGCCCCGGGCGAGATCGTCACGATCCTAGGTCCGAATGGCTGCGGCAAGACCACGCTTGTCAAGGCGATTCTCGGCTACGTCCGCGCAAAAAAGGGGTCGATCCTCTTTCGCGATGCGAATATCACCCAACTGCCTCCAACGGAGCGGGTGGCGCGTGGCATTGGCTATGTTCCGCAACTCCTCAACACTTTCAAACCACTGACCGTCGTTGAGAATCTCGAACTCGGAGGCTATCGCCTTTCCTCGGCGGGCCGGCATGCTGCGATCGAGCGTATGTTTGCCCTATTTCCGCTGCTGGCCGAGCGACGCTCGCAACGGGCTGCCACGCTGTCAGGGGGCGAGCGGCAGCTCCTCGCAATGGCACGCGCGCTGATCGTGTCGCCGAGCTTAGTATTTCTGGACGAGCCGTCGGCTGGACTGTCGCCGGTGCGCGCTGACGAAGTGTTCCAACATGTGAGAGCTATTGCGGCGGCCAATGTGGCGGTCGTCATCGTTGAGCAGGACGTGCATCGCGCCTTGGAAGTTTCGGATCGGGCCTATGTGCTCGTCACCGGACGCGTCGTCCTGCATGGTCCGGCCGCTGACATTGCTGTCGACGAGCGGGTTCGCGGCGCCTATCTCGGCGTGCGCGAGACGCCCAGGCCAAGCGAAGTGATCCAGCAGGAGAGACAGGGAGGATGAAATGAAGAATTTGAGCAAGGATGCTTTGATTGGTCGCCGTTCGATCCTTAAGGGAGCGATCGCGGTAGGAGCAGGCGCGACGGCGCTGCCGTTATCAATTGCCGCGCAGGCGCAGTCGAAAGAACCAGTCAAGATCGGGGTGATCATTGGCCTGACAGGGTCGGCGGCGGTCGCAGGCAACGACAGCTACAAGGCGATTCAGCTCGCAACCGAGGAGGTGAACCAAGCTGGTGGTGTGCTCGGGCGGTCAATCACACTCGTCGCAGAGGACGACGAGGGACGACCTAAATCGGGCGTCGAGGCCGCCAACAAATTGGCCGATGTCGACAATGTGGCAGCCTGCATCGGCGCCTACCAGAGCTCGATTGCGCTACCTGCCGGTCGCGTGCTGAACGACAAGGGCGTCGTTTGGGTGACCGACGCTACGACCAATGAACTCAAGACCGTCGGTCCTTATTGCTTCGACACTGCCGGAATCGCAGAGCAGGCTGTGGCGCTCGTCGATTTCGTCAAATCCGACAAGCCCGACGCGAAGAAGTTGACCGGCATTTTCGAGAACAACCCGATCGGCCAGGACCGTCAGAAGGTCAGCGAAAAACGCGCCAAGGAGCTGGGCCTCGAATGGCTGCCGGCACTGCTGTACCAGCCCGGAGCGGCCGATTTCCGCACTGAGCTACAAAACGTCGTTGGCCTCAACGCGGACGCCATTCTTACTGACATCTACGACAACGACGCACCGATCATTCAGCGACAGCTGGTAGAACTCGGGATGGGAGACTTCCGCAAGGTCTATTCCTACAATCCCGGTGCCTACGGCACCCTCGAGCCGAACCTGACGGAGGGCATCAAAGGTCTCAACTACATCACGGGTGGCATTCGCGCAGCCGCCTTCGGCAAAAAATTCCAGGAGAAATACGGGCACATTTTTACCGACGCCTGGGGCGGGCCGCCGTTCTACGATGCTCTTTGGATTGTGGCGACCGCGATCAACTTGGCCAACAGCCTCGACCGCAAGAAGATCCGCGACAGCATGTGGCCCGCGGCCTATCACTACTTCGGTGTCTCTGGTAACGGCGACAAGGGTTTCAATAAATGGGGCAAGCAGGCTTCCGACCAATACGAAAAGCTTGTTTTCAAGGGGGGCAAAATGGTGCCGCTTTCCACCGGAGCCGAAAATATCGTGGTGTTTCGCTACCCCGATGATCAGGGGACGCCGCTGCAGTTCGCGCCGAGTGAACAGCAGTTCCAGCAGCTCTATCCCTCCTACAAGCCTTGATCGGTGGGCCGGGGCCCGAGGCCCCGGCCGGATCTCCGCACGTTCGTCGGGAATCGCCGTATCAATGAACTTTGTCCAGGTTCTCGTCAACAGCCTCATTACGGCTTCGGAGCTCGGCATCATTGCCATCGGCCTGACGCTATCGCTGTCGCTTCTGCGCTTCGCCAACTTCGCCCATGTGGAGACCGCGGTCGCAGGAGCCTACATCGCCTGGCTACTGAATTTCCCGCTGAAGCTGAATTTCGCCCTCGCCGTGCTGGCGGCGGTCCTCGTCATGGGCGTTGCTGGCGTGGTCATCGACCGTTTGGTGTTTCGAATTTTCCGCAATTCAGACGACATGGCCCCGATGATTGCCTCACTGGGCCTCTCCATCGCGATCCGCTACACGGTGCAGGCAACATTCGGCCCAGGTTTCCTGCGCTATGACTTCGGCATTGCGCCAGGCATGCGGCTGCTTGGCGCTTTTGTGACGCGTCAGCAGCTGTGGATCCTCGCCATTGTCAGCATCTCCCTCCTCTGTTTTCACCTGCTCCTGCAATATTCGATGATCGGCAAGGCGATGCGCGCCACAGCCACCAACCGCGAGCTTGCTCAGGCAAGCGGTGTGGATACAGAGCGGGTCATCGCCTGGGTATGGTTTCTGGGCACAGGCTTTGCCGCGCTCGGCGGCGCGCTCGTCGCCTGGGATACTCAGCTCGTACCCGATCTCGGATTCAACCTCGTCATTCCGATCTTCTGCGTGGTCCTCATAGGAGGAGTCGGATCGGTTTATGGTGCGCTTCTGGGCGCGCTTGTCGTCGGCTTTGCTCTAAATTTCGGCGTGGCGATCGACTTCGGCCAGCTGGTGAATTGGATCAGCGGCAGCGACCTCCTCGGCCATCTGCGCATACCGGCCGATTATAAACCGGCGATCGTCTATGGAGCCGTCGTGCTGGTCCTGCTGCTGCGCCCAAGTGGGCTGATACGCCGGGAGCTGGACTGAAGGATCGCGCCCATGGATCAGCTCACCAACTTCGCCGTCTACATGATAGCGATCACAAGCATCTCCTTCATTTTGGCGATCAGCCTCGATCTGCAGGTGGGAAATTGCGGCATTGTCAATTTCGGCCAGGTCGTTTTCCTCGTGGTCGGCGCCTATGCGACGGCGATCGCGATTGCCGCCGGAACCGGCGTCGCCACGGCCATTTTGATCGCGGTCGTATCTGGGGCGCTATTCGGCATCCTCATGTCTCTCTCAGTGCGGAACATGAGCGGCACCTATTGGGGCATCCTGTCGCTCTCGATGGCCGAGATCGTGCGAATTGTCGCGCTGAACGAGCAATGGCTCACAGGTGGCGCCAATGGCATTTCCGTGCTGATCTCCGTGCCCGGTCTGCCGTGGATCATCGCTGCCTCGGCGGTTGCCGCGTTTGGCCTCGTTCGCCTCCTCATCGCCTCGCCTTTCGGTCGGACGATCCGACTTATTCGCGAGGGCGATCGGCTGCCGCTGTCGCTTGGCAAGAACGTCCTCCTCTTCAAAATGGAAACGATGGCAATCGGTGGCGCGATCGGCGGGCTGACGGGCGCCTACTACGCCCTCATGCAACGCTACATGAGCCCAGATGACGCCAAGCCCATTGAGACCTTCGTCATCTGGGCGATGGTTATCGTAGGAGGCCGCGGCAACGTCTGGGGTATCGTGCTTGGGACAGTCGTCATCCAGGCCTTTTATACCGGCACCCGCTTCCTGACAGGCCTCTTCGGAATTGAAGCCGACACGATGGCGGCGCTGCGGCTCGTTGTCATCGGGCTTCTGATCATGGTGGTGTCCATGTTTAGGCCACAGGGACTGCTACCCGAGCGCCGCCGCATCTATTGATCCGGGAGAACGCAATCATGAAGACTTACGATGCCGTTGTGGTCGGCGCCGGTCACAATGGCTTGGTCGCGGCGAGTTACCTTGCGCGCAACGGACTTTCAATACTGGTCGTCGAGCGCAGCGATCGAATTGGCGGCGCCTGCATCACAACCGAGATTATTCCAGGCTTCAAAGTATCTATGGCGGCCCAGCTCTTAGGCATGCTGCGGCAGCGCATTATCGATGACCTCGAACTTGAGCGTCACGGGCTGCACTTTCGGTTCCGCGATCCGGAAATCTTCGTGCCATTTCCGGATGGTCAGCATGCCTTCTTCTACCCGGACGTTGCGCGCACAGTCGCAAGCCTTGCCGGCATTGCGCCCAAGGACGCTGCCAGTTACGCCCAATTCGACGATCACACGACGCGGATCGCCCGTATCGTCGGCGATTTTATGCTGAGGCCCCAGCCGACCATGGCGCAATTTGCCGCGGCATTCAATGCGCCGGACGGCGCCCAGATGCTCAACAGCGTGCTCTTTTCTAGCATCGCAGATTATCTGGAACGATTTTTCGAATCCGACTACGTCCAAGGCCCGATGGCTTATGGCGCGATGTCGGGTTCTGATCAGAGTCCCTACGCCGCGGGGACGGCGTTCTCGAAATTTTATCACGGCGCCGCCGAACTGGGGGGCCGCTTTGGCCACTGGGCAATCGTCGAGGGCGGGATGGGCTGTGTCACACAGGCGCTCGCGCGCGCCCTGCACAGCTACGGCGGGATCATCCGCCTCGAAGCTCCCGTCTCTCAGATCCTCTTCCGCCACGGCCGTGCCGCAGGCGTTGTGCTCGAAAATGGCGAGGAGATCGAAGCAGCCGCTGTGCTTTCCAATGCCGATCCCAAAACAACTCTCCTGAAGCTGACGCCAAGGGCGGCGCTCGATGAAGAGCTCCGCGGTAGGGTCGCGCGGTTGAAGGCCAAGGGCTCCGGCGTGAAGATCAATTTTGCGCTCGCCGAACTCCCCGATTTTAAGTCCCTGCCTGGAAAGACGCCCGGTCCGCAACATCGTGGGGGCATCATGATCGCGCCCTCGCTCGACTACTACGATCGCGCCTGGGACGAAGCGCGGCGCGGACTGCCCGCAACTAGTCCATTCAGCCAAATGGTTATTCAATCAGCGACCGATCCGACCGTGGCGCCCGAGGGCAAACACACTCTTTCTCTATGGTGTCATCACTTTCCCTACGCGCTCGCCGAAGGCGACATCGACAATGAGCGCGAAAAGATCGCCGATCGTATGACGGATATTTTGACTGATCTTGCCCCAAATTTCCGAGCCTCGGTGCTGGCCCGACAAATCTTCGTGCCAGTAGACATTGAGCGCGTCTACGGCATCGAGGGCGGACAGATCTTTCACACGGAGCTCGTGCCCGAGCAGGTGCTCTGGAACAGGCCGATTCCCGGCCACAGCGGCCATGGCGATCTGGTGCCTGGACTTTACCTTTGCGGTGCGGGAACCCATCCCGGCGGCGACGTCAATGGCGCCCCGGGCTTCAATGCGGCACGCGCCCTTCTCGGCGACATTGCCGGCGCTCAGCTTAAGCGGAGCTAACCATGTCGCGGGTTCTCATCGTGACCGGCGGAAGCCGCGGCATTGGGGCAGCGATTTCGCGCCTAGCCGCGGGCGATGGCTGGGATGTTTGCGTCAACTATGTCGCCCATGCCGAGCGCGCCAAGGAGGTTGTCGAGTCCGTGCGCGCTTGTGGACGCGAGGCAGTGGCAGTCGAGGCCGACGTTTCGCGCGAAGGAGACGTGCTGGCGCTCTTTGCTGCTTGCGAGGAAGCGCTCGGCGCGCCGACCGGCCTGGTCAACAACGCCGGGATTATTACCGGCTTCGGGCGGCTCGATAATCTGGCCGATGAGGACCTGCGCCGCACCTTCGAGGTCAACACGATCTCGTATTTCCTATGCGCGCGCGAAGCGATAAAACGGATGTCCACGCGCCATGGCCGCCGGGGCGGCGTGATCGTGAACATCTCCTCGCGTGCCGCCACGTCAGGAATGCCTGGGGAATATGTGCACTATGCCGCCTCCAAGGCGGCTGTTAACGGCCTCACCAGGGGACTTGCGCTGGAAGTCGCAGCGGAAGGCATCCGCGTCGCGTCAGTAAGCCCCGGGCTAATTGATACGGAAATCCAGCGGCCCGAGCGCTTCGCCCGTATCGCACCAACGACACCTATGCAGCGTGCCGGCACTCCGGACGAAGTAGCAGAGGCGGTAGTCTGGCTTTTGTCTGACAAGGCATCCTACGTCACTGGGGCGGACCTCTCCGTCACAGGCGGCCGCTGAAGACAACTCGGTCATCAGCTCACCGCCAAAAATTCAGACTATTGAAATAAGACGATCCGTCCGACCATACAGCCATGTCGGGGCAATCAGCGACCGAGACGCCGATCGGAACAAACAACCGCGCACGCGGAAGAGTGTAGCCCTTCCTGTCGGACGGCAGGCGACCACCTCGCGCTTAAACAGTTCGCGGCGTCAGGCGGCACGGCTCTCGCGTGAGGCGTAACCTTCGCGCACTATTTTCATGGCCTTCTCGACTTGCGCCAGCTCGGAAGGTGTGAGCGGTAGGACTGGCCGGCGACATTCGCCAACCGGCCTGCCCGATAGGTTGGCCGCAGCCTTCGCGACCGGGTTGAAGGGAAGCGTCCAAAGCAAAGTATTGAGGGGCTGGAGGCGTCGCCACAGCGAAACAGCTTCGGACAGTTTCCCCGCCAAAACGTAATCATACATCTCGACGAGTTCGCCGGCGATCGCGTTGCCTGCACCAGTGAAGCAACCTGCAGCTCCGGTTATGAGGCTATACAGATTCAGGTAGTCGCAGCCGTTAAAGACCGCCGCCCCCTGTGCGGCCAACTGCTCAATTCGCAGCATGTTCGACGTGCTGTCCTTGATGTAGCGAATCGTCTCGATCTCACAAAGACGTTGATATACGGCCGGCGTGATATCAAATCCCGTGAACTGGGGAATATTGTAAACCATTATGGGTGTGGGCACGGCTCGGGCTATCTGTTCGTAGTGCCATCGGACACCGCTCTCGCCAGGTCCCTCAAAAAAAGGCGGCAGAACCAGCAGCGCGTCGGCTCCGACGCCTTCCGCATGCTTTGCAAGCTCGATCGCGTTTTCTGTGCGTAGCGCCGAAGTCTGGACGATCAGCTTCGCCCGCCCATCGATGCGCTTTGCTGCTATTTCCGCAATTTGTCGCTTTTCCGGGTCAGTCAGGAAAGGAAATTCCCCTGTTCCACCATTGACAGCTATGATGTGGACCTTGGCTTTGAGCATGGAGTCAATGTGTGCTTCAAGAGCGTCCACGTTGAGCGACTCGCCCTTGGTCGTAAATGGCGTGCAGATTGGCACGCAAATGCCTTTGAGCTCACTCATTTTCGTTTCCTTCCCGAATAGCGGACTTCACGAACCAGGCAACGCGATGTCCTAAGTGCACATAATTCAAGTCTCGTAAATTCCAAAAGTTCTCAATCGGCCACTCAAGTTTCACGTGTTCGGTGGGCTGGCAGCAACTTCGGTAGCTGCGTTAGGCCGTCGCCATGTCAAATCGATTTTAACAGCCCGCGTTATGCCGCGATACAAGAGATCGAAGGCACGCCTTTGACCGTTTGAACCGATGAGGCTCCTTCCAAGCAGCTCTGGATCAGTTCTTCCAACTCTCTGTCGTCAGCCAAATCTCTCTCGGCCTTCAACTCGCGTTCTGCCTCCGCTTTCAACCTGCCTCCTTGTTTGCGATTTCAATTCGCAAATCTGAAATGCAGGACATCCCCGTCGGCGACCACATATTCCTTTCCCTCGAGGCGAAGCTTCCCCGCATCGCGTGCCCCTGTCTCTCCCTTGAGCGCGACGTAGTCGTCGTAGGCGATGGTTTCGGCGCGGATGAAGCCCTTCTCGAAATCGGTGTGGATCACCCCTGCCGCCTGAGGCGCCTTGGCGCCCTCGGTCACCGTCCAGGCGCGTGTCTCCTTTGGTCCCGCGGTAAAGAAGGTCACAAGTCCGAGAAGCTCGTAGCCGGCGCGGATCACTCGATTGAGCCCGGGCTCGGTGAGCCCGACGGCCGAAAGATAGTCGGCTTGCTCCTCGGCAGGCAAAACGGCGATCTCACTCTCGATCTTGGCCGAGACCACGACCGCCTTGGCTCCCTCCTCGAGCGCGCGCTGAAGCACGAGCGCCGAATAGGCGTTGCCTTTGTCGGCTGCGCTTTCATCGACGTTGCAGACGTAAAGCACCGGCTTCGAGGTAAGGAGGCCGAGCATACGAAATGCCTTCTCCTCCTCGGACTTGCGCGGAACGAGCCGCGCCGGCTTTCCTTCGCGCAAGAGAAAGAGTGCGCGCTCGATCAGCTCGAGCGCTTCCTTGGCCTCCTTGTCGGCGCTCCGAACTCGCTTTTCGAGCGAGGAGACCCGCTTCTCCAAGGATTCGAGGTCGGCGAGCATCAGCTCGGTCTCGATCGTCTCGATGTCGGCAATGGGGTCGATGCGACCCTCGACATGGGTGACTTCGCCGTCCTCGAAACAGCGCAC
>JAFAUR010000670.1 GCA_019243205.1 Acidobacteriaceae bacterium
CCCTCGGGCGATATGGCTCTTGCCCTTGTCGACCGGGAGCTTTGGCTGATTCCTGTACCGCGCGTCGGCGGAACTCCGACTATCGACGTATCGAAGCCCGCCATTGCTATGCAGCGTCTCACGCTTTTGGGCGCCGATTCGTTCGAATGGACTCCCGACGGTAAGCAGGTTTCCTGGTCCGTCGGCGCATCCGTTTTCCGCGTCCCCGTCGACCAAGTCACTCTGCACACCGGCGAACCCGCCGCGTCAGCCAAGGACATTCCCGCAAAATCGACGGATTTCGTCGTGGAAATTCCTCGCGCAAAGCCATCGGGCATGATTGCGCTCAGGGGCGCGACTGTCATCACCATGCGCGGTGATGAAGTCATCCCGGATGCGGACATTCTCGTCACTTCGAACCGCATTACTGCCATCGGGAAACGTGGCAGCATCACCATCCCTGCAGGCGTAAAAACAGTCAATTGCCAGGGCATGACGGTGATGCCGGGCCTCATCGACATCCATGCCCACTGGACCGAAATCCGGCGAAAAGTGCTCGACTTCAACGCTTGGCCGTTCGCCATCAATCTCGCCTACGGCGTCACGACCGGCCGCGATCCCCAAACCTCGACCAATGACATGTTTGCCTATCAGGACCTCATCGACGCAGGGGAGATCGTAGGCAATCGCGCCTACAGCACAGGGCCTGGTATCTTCTCAACGACAAACTTCAAGTCGGCGGATGACGCCCTGCATTACGTCGAGTGGTACGCGAAATACTACCGCACCAACACCGTGAAATCTTACCTGGTCGGCAACCGTGAACAGCGGCAGTGGGTCATCGAAGCCTGCAAAAAGCTCAACATCATGCCCACCACCGAGGGCGCGCTCGATCTGAAGTTGGATATGACTCACGCTATCGACGGCTTCAGCGGCAATGAGCACGCATTGCCTATCGTGCCGTTGTACAAAGACGTGGTTCAACTGTTTACGCAAACCAAGATCACGTATACACCGACGCTGCTGGTTGCTTACGGCGGCCCATGGGCGGAAAACTTCTTCTTCGAAAGTAAGGATTGGTACAGCGACCCGAAGCTCCGCCGCTTCTTCCCCCAAAACCATCTGTGGCTCGACACCTCCCGTCGTCCCTGGTTTCAGGAACGTGAACAGATCTTTCCGCTGCTCGCTCACGAAGCAGGCAAAATCAACAATGCCGGCGGCCGTATCGGGATGGGCGGTCACGGTGAATTCCAAGGTCTGCAATGCCACTGGGAGATGTGGGCCCTCGCCTCAGGCGGCATCAAACCGCATGATGTGTTGCGCATCGCCACGCTCAACGGTGCAGAGGCAATCGGATTGTCTCAGGACCTGGGCAGTATCGAGTCCGGCAAACTGGCCGACCTGATCGTCTTGTCCAAAAACCCGCTCCTCGACATCCACAACACGAACACGATCAAATACGTTATGAAGAACGGCGAGCTATACGACGCCGATACGCTCGACCGCATTCTTCCCACTCCGCGCAAGATGTCCCCAGACTGGTGGTGGAACGACCACCCCGAACCAACCGCGGACCGGTAAGCGGCAACTTGTGTGAGTATTTCTGGATCTCATCCTGTAAAGAGCGTCTCCGTCGCGGAGCAAAGGTTCTCGGACGCCTACCCGTATGTTTTCACCGCTTGTGAGATGGCGGGAGCTGCTTTCTCAAGGTCCGCCGGAATCATCGCCGGCGTCACTTCGATCGCAGCGTTCAACGCCAGGAACCACGGCTCCGCGATTGCCGGAATGTCCGACGCGGAATCCATGTTTATGATCAGGATGCCCGTGCGCTTACCGTTCTCTGCCACGAAATAGGCCGCTTCCGGCTTTTGTTGTTCCAGGATAGTTTGGATAGCTTTGAAGCCGTCCTTCTTTGCCGCGGCGTTTCCCGCTTCCACTGGGAACGAAATCTTGAATAGAAACCGCATCGTTCTCTCCTCCTAAATTGACTCGATTGCAGGAAGGATTGTACTGCTAGTCTCGACCCGTCCGCAATCTACTCACGGCCGACTGGAGCAGTTTTACGATAGCGTGTTGTCCTACAGCGTGCGAATACGAGGTCAACGAGATTGGTGTTCGCATGGTGTTGGGTTGCGCCGGCCACAGAAGTAATAAAACCGGCACGTACTGTTGGGCTATACATCTACCAGCGACGCACACTGATGCTGCTCCCAGCTGCCCGGTTCTTTTTTTGGTGGCTATTCTGCGGGACTACTGTTTTCCAAGCTGCCGATTCAAGGTTATCTGAGCTGATCTGACCAGAAAAAGTGCATCCGGAATACGTTGGAACAATCATTCGTTGATACCAAAGCTATGGGCGCACAACCGATACCGGCAGGAGATCCCGCAGCCGCCGTACGCCACTACATTGACGCTTTCAATAACGGTGACGCGAAGGCAATGGCCGCGTGTTTCGCGGCTGCTGGATCGATCCTTGACGGCCTCGCGCCCCACGTGTGGCACGGCCCAACAGCTTGTGAAGATTGGTATAGGGATGTATTGGTTGCTGCGAAGCACGAAGGGGCCGCGGACTTCGATTCCGACTGGACTGGTACGGGCTCACACCGTGATCTTCTGACCATCGAAGCTAGTAAAGACGAAGCCATCGAACAATTCAGAATAGGTGCTCCGCTGATCCTTGAGAACGCTGATGGCAATCTGCTCGCCCAGTCGAAGTGAAGCCTCGTAGTCCGATCTCCAGTGAACCGCAGCGTGATTGCGACCGAGAGCTACGTTCGCCGCGATCTTATTCATTTCTCCGCCCACGGTG
>JAFAUR010000767.1 GCA_019243205.1 Acidobacteriaceae bacterium
AGCGTGACGGCAATAGCCTCTACGTCGCCGTTCCGTTCACCGGCTGAGGCGTTACGAATTCGGACCCCGGCCGGTGCATCCCGTCGCCCCCGCGACGGCTGGGTCGTCCGAACGCGCGGCGGGCTGGGTCTCCCAGCCCGCCGTTGCTTTGCCAATTGGCGCCTATTTACAATGGCAAAAAGATACAATTTTCAAGCGTTATTCCGCATCGAAATCAAGTTCTGGAGATCGTGCTGGCGAGCTGATCCTCTCCCAAAGGGTATGCGCGAGTTCATGTCTTGCCAAAAGTATTAACCAATAAAGACGCTGGTTTCTCGTGCCTCTTATCAGTTCGGCATGTTTTGCCCTAGGGAGTCCAATACTTTCTAACTTGTCAGACCAGTACTCGATAAGAGAATCCCGAAAAGTTTTTTGGCTCACGTTCGTTTTAATATGAGCACGCCAACCCGGGGCAAATCTATCGAATTGATCATGGTCGGTTGAGGTATATCGATCTGTATTGCGTTGGAGATCGGAAACGCTGACATGTACGATAATGTCGATACGTTTCAGCATTGCGAGATTTTCAAGAAGATCAAACGAAAGGGTTCCGAGATTGTGGGGATCAAGGAAGGCGAAATGTAGTCCATTCTTATTCAGTGATTCCACGATTTTGGGTATCGCTGAGTTAGCAGGCCCCGGAGTAGCGCGAACCGGCGCACCAAGGTCCGACAAACGCTTTTGCGCTGCTGCCAATAATTCTGGATCAGCGTCAGAAATGTTGATTGAGGTGAAAGGGGCCAAGGAGACTTTGGCCTTCTTGAACGCCGCTACAGGGCTGCCATCGATGAGGGCACCCCTTCGTATTTGAGATCGGCCAGGCCCGCAGAATACATCGATATAGGCAGCCTCGGATCTCAGATAGCGTCGCCGTGCAGCGCTGGAAGCCTGGACATAATCAGTGACGATCTTGAGCTTATCAACCGCCCACGAGCCCACGTCTTCCACGAGTAGGCCATGTTCATCGAGCGAATAGCGCTTCCCCTTCCGAACCATGCTCGGCGCTTCTCCCCACCCCCTGTTTCGAAATCAAATTTAACTATTCGCGGTAGCTGGAAATTCGCGCCAAAGCCGACCGTCCAATTTACCACCTCCCTTGCCATTTTCCGGAGGGTCTATTTCCATAGCCTGTTCCACTGAGTGTCCCGTCTCGACCACGTAGGGGTTATTCCTATAGGTGCCCCACTGCTTTAAGAAAGCTGCCATTCCCAATCGGCGGCATTCAGCAATCGCGTCCCTTGCCCAGTGGGGATCGGTTAGACGAATCAGGTCCGAGCGTACACCGCTCTCACCGCCGATAATTAGCCAGTGAGGGCGGGAACCGTCAATCTCTAGCTCTGCCAATGGGCCTAGAGCAGGCTCGTAGCTCACGAAGTGAACCCTGGCCGGAGTCTCAAGAAGGTAAGGGACGCGTTGCTGATAGCTTTCAGCATCCTCCGCGGTCGTACCTATCCACACGTTCGGATAACCCTCCCCCCAATCGCTAGGCAGCATTTTTCGGATGTTTTGGGGCCGTTTTGTCAGGAGCTGCCAATCAAGTTGATCACATGAACGAATGACGTGGAACAGATCAGCACGCCACTGTGCATCGACCTGATTATCAAATACGTCGGCGAGGGACGCGCAAAATACCCGCTGTCGCCGTTTACTCCTTCTCTGAAATGACGGAGCCTGAGCATTCCAGATTGCTGGATTACGCCAATAGGATTCTGTTGTGCGCCGACGTGGTTGATCCCCCCAACCAACTTGGCCGCTCCGCTTTGCCCATTTTTCTGCGTAACAAAAATCGCATGCGGAAGGGGCGCCCCTTGCTCGTAGCAACTTGGTGCATCCGACCCACGGGTTGAACGTCGAGTCGGTCCATTCAATTTTAGATCGCTCGCCCATGGTCTTGGCCTCACATCTGACCGTTTCAAAGGTAGCGATACCACATAATTCCTAACGGAACAAATAAGGAACATTACTAGTTCTTCACTTGTGAATCGGGGCAGCGGCCTTATTTTGCGCTCAGCCATGAAGATTCTCGTAGTGGAAGACGATCGCGACGCCGCCGCTTACGTCCAGAAGGCCTTGCGGGAGGAGGGGCATGTCGTCGATCAGGCTTTCGACGGGCTCGACGGCTATGCGCTCGCACGCGAGGGCAATTATGATGTCCTGATCGTCGATCGCATGCTGCCGAAACTCGACGGGCTCTCGCTCGTGCGCTCGTTGCGTGAGCAGGAGGTCCACACGCCGGTGCTGTTCCTCTCGGCGCTCGGCCAGGTCGATGACCGGGTGAAGGGGCTCAGAGCCGGCGGTGACGATTATCTCACCAAACCGTATGCATTCTCGGAGCTCCTGGCGCGCATCGAGGTGCTGGCACGGCGTCGTTCGAGCGGCGCGGCGCGCGAGGAGACGGTTTACCAGGTCGGCGATCTCGAGCTCGACCGACTCTCTCGCCGCGTCACCAGAGCCGGCCAGACGCTCGACCTGCAGCCGCGCGAATTTCGCCTCCTCGAATACATGATGCGTCATGCGGGCCAAGTGGTCACACGCACCATGCTTCTCGAAAATGTCTGGGACTATCATTT
>JAFAUR010000880.1 GCA_019243205.1 Acidobacteriaceae bacterium
TGCTTCAGCTTGGCTGGGCATACAACATGGCCAAGGATGACGGAGAAGCGATCTCGTGGTTCGACAGGGCGAGAAATTCAGGAGACCCGCTGGTAGCTCCCGAAGCAAACCGGGCGTTTCACAACCTGCGGGGCGACGTGTTGCCACAAATGACCGTGTGGCTACTTCCGATGTATTCGAGCCGTTGGAACGATCTGTTCACTTATGCGCAGATGAAACGCACGATTCCCCTGCCCCGGAATCCCGTCAACCGCGTATTCTCGCTCTACCTTTCGACGCGCTTCATGGGTGATGTGAGAAGCAGTTTACCCACGGGATCGGCTATCGCTCCTGAGTATTTCTCTGAGAGCTCATTCATTTTCGCGGCGGGCGCTGCTTCGAAAACCTGGCATCACCTCACCGGATGGGTGGAAGCGGGCGAGGCAGTGAAGTATCTGCCGTTCCGCAAAGATGTGGGCATCGCCATCCCTGACTATCGCGGCGGCTTGAACTTCGCCAAGGGATTCGGACATCTGCTGGGCAGTGAAAGTCCCGGATTCTTTTACGAGACCACCGCGGATGCGATCTATGTGAGCCGGTTCGGGAAAGACTGGATGTTCTATTGGCAGCAGCGAACCGGCCGGACCTTCAATCTCTTCGGAGGAACTTCAGCGCAGATCTTGTTCAACGCAAATTACACACGCGATGTAAAGGACCAGTATTGGGCAAATTCGGTAGAACTGGGACCCGGATTCAAGCTGCACGCCCCTTGGATGCCTCCCGGAGTTTATTTCGCGACCGATCTGCTGCGCGGGGTTTATACAAACAATCAATTCAATCCGCGGCGACCGAATTACGACGATGTGCGTGTCGGTTTCTGGTATGCGAGGACGAAATGAAGCAGCTGCTGAAGCTGGTTGCCCTGCTAGCGATGCCTTTGGGCTGCGGTGCGATGACGTTTTCGGTCAGCGGCACAGACGCGAGCCCCTGGAAGAAGATCCTCGGATCCATCGGGCTTGAGCAGTCCATCCCGGGAGACGCGGACATCATTATCGCCGGCAAAAGAGCAACCGCAAACGTGGCGGCGCTGGCCGAATCGCATTTCGTAATCTTGGAAGGAACCGGCGAAACCGCTGCGAGCGTTGGAATCAAAGAGCAGGCGCAGATTGTGTCAGTGCGGCAGATCTGCGATCGTCGGGCGTCGGACGTCGAGATCATCTGGGAGAAGGCCGTTGAGGTGCATGCGGTTGCTTTGCCTCAAGACTACAAGGTATTCGCCGTGGAGAAGTGGAAAGGCGCTCCGGTGCTCGCGGGCAAGCGAACTTCGCACGGAGGAATACTGTGGCTCGCAACCGAACCGGGCCCCTCCGGAATAGAGCGGTTTCCCTATGTGCTTCAGGCACTCGCGGATCTGGGTCTCGATCCGCAGGCACGGACGACGAATCTGTGGGCGTTTTTCGATTCGGCTTATCGCATTCGGGCGGATGTCGATTACCTGGCTGAGCGCTGGAGAAAAGCAGGAATCGGCGCTTTGCACGTGGCGACCTGGCACAACATGGAGCCGGACAAGATGCAGGATGAATACCTGGAGCGTTTGATTGCGGCGTGCCACCGGCACGCAATTCTTGTTTACGCATGGCTCGAGCTGCCGCATGTCAGCGAGAAATTCTGGGCGGATCATCCCGGCTGGCGTGAACAAACAGCGGCGGGGCAGGATGCGCAACTGGACTGGCGCAAGCTGATGAATTTGCAAAACCCGGAGTGCCATAAAGCAGTTGAAGGCGAGATTACGACACTCTTGAGACGCTTCGACTGGGATGGCGTCAATGTAGCCGAGCTTTATTTCGAATCGCTGGAAGGACCTACCAATCCAGCACGATTTACTCCAATGAACACGGATGTCCGGGCCGATTTCAAAGCTCTCGCGGGTTTCGATCCCAAGGAACTGTTCAAGCCGGAATCGCCACTCTACGCCTCGAAGAACAGCAGCGGGTTGCGCAAGTTCCTCGATTACCGGGCGGAGCTCGCTTCCCGCATGCAGGCGGACTGGCTGACGGTCATCGAGCGTTCGAGAAAAGCGAAGCCATACCTCGATGTTGTGCTGACGCATATCGATGACCGGTTCGAACCCGGCATTCGCGATGAACTCGGAGCGGATGTGGCGCGGAGCTTGCCGCTGATGAAGTCGAGGCGAAGTACGCTCTTGGTGGAGGATCCCGCAACGCTATGGGACCTCGGCCCGGAGCGGTATGCAAAACTTGCGGGCAAGTACCGGGAGCTGAACACGAAGGACATTCCGATAGCGGTGGACATCAACATCGTTGACCGGTATCAGGATGTCTACCCGACGAAGAAGCAGACCGGCACGGAACTGTTCGAGCTTGTGCATCAGGCGGCTGAGTCGTTCGGGCGGGTCGCGCTCTATTTTGAGAATTCGCTGGAGAAGCAGGATTTGAGTCTGCTGCCCGTGGCGGCAACCGCCGCGCGCGTCCGCCAACTTTCACAGGATGGGCTGGACGTAGATGCAACGGAAACAACCCGGATCCGCTGGAAAGGACCGGTAGCGGTCGACGGGAAATTGTGGCCGGTGGGAAACGAGGAAGAAGTGCTACTTCCCGCGGGCAATCACCGTCTGACCAGCGCGCCGGGGCGGCTACCTTTACGTGTGAACGATTTTAACGGCACGTTACAGGCGGCGGTAGCGCAAGGCGATCGGGTGGATATCGCTTACACGAGCCGCACGCGCGCGATTGCGCTCCTCATAAACGGAAGCGCATCGGTCGAAGTGGATGGCGCACCCTGGAAGTCTGACGATTCGAATGCCGTGATGCTTCCTGCCGGACAGCATCTCGTAACCTTTATCACGACGCAACGATTGAACTAACGGACGTCAGCGTTCCGCCTAGCGCGGCGAAGCGTTCCAGAAATTTACTCGCTGCGGAATCATCGAAGCTCTTGATTGCGTCCGTCACGAGTTCCACTCGCGCTCCACGCCGCAGAAGGCCAATCGCGGCTGAGGCAACACAGATTTCGGTAACCACGCCATACAGGACAAAACGATCCGCTGGAATGGCATCGAGAAGCCGCACGAGATTGCGACTTTCGAAAACATCCAAAACGCTTTTCTCAACGATGAATTGCAGAGCAGCCATCTCCGGCAATTCCTCAGCAGCTCTGTCGATCACGACATTACCGGGAACGAGCGTTCCCTGCTCTTTCGCCTGGCCGGCGGTGTCGATCACGCAATGCGGTCTCCAGATGTGGAACTCGATGTCATTTTCGGTGTGGGCATCAGCTGTGGACACGATCGTGATGCGGTTCTTGGCGGCGAACTGCGTAAGCGTGCGAAGGGCAGGAATGACTCGCTCAGCTCCAGGTGCATAGAGGGCGCCGGCGGGCAGCAGGAAATCGAGCTGAGTGTCGACGTCAAAGAAGACCGTTTTCACGGCAGAGTCGCCTCGGTTCGCGCAGAGTGAATCGTGCGCAGGTTATCGGTGAGATCAAGCAGTGCCGGGCCAATGACAACGGGGTGGGCCGGGACGCGGGTAATGTTGTGGAGTTCGGGCGGCAAAGCAGCAACCGCGCTTTGGGCGAAGGAACGGATGCGCTCGGTGGAGGGCAGCGGTTCCAGGAGTTCGCCCTGGCTGAGGACGGGCCGAAGCAGGGGCTGTCCTTTGTAAGTGCTGTTGCACTCACTCGCAAGCACGAGCAGATCGTGATCGGGATATCGATAAACCTGCTTGGCTCCGGGGAGGGTAGCTTTTTCGTCGCTGAATTTGGCAGTGTACTGTAGTTCTGCACCCCGACGGATTTCTACCAGCTTATAGACGGCGGGGAGTGCGGGGGCGTCCGCCGAGGTGGCAAGCTGCGTACCTACGCCGAAGGCGTCGAAGCAAGCTCCCCGAGCAAGAAGCTCCGCAATCCGATGTTCATCGAGATCACTGGTTGCAAAAATCTTTGCGTCGGTGAGACCGGCGTCGTCGAGGATGCGGCGAACTGCCTGCGAGAGCGAAAGCAGATCGCCGCTGTCGAGGCGTACGCCCCACAGCGGACGGCCGAATCGGGCAGCGAGGCGAGTACCCTCGATCGTATTGTAAGTGTCCACCAGAAACACCGTGGATTCGCCCAGCAGGTTCTGCAGACGCCGGAAGGCTTCTTCTTCGCTGGGAAAAGACATCGTCCAGGAATGTGCGGCCGTGCCGAATACCGGAATGCCGAACTTCATGCCTGCGAGCGCGTTGCTTGTACCCGTGCAGCCGCCGATGTACGCGGCACGGCCGGCGAGAACTCCGGCTTCCGGCGAGTGGGCGCGACGGCTTCCGAATTCGACGATTCCTCGTCCCTCGGCAGCTGCAACACAACGGACCGCTTTCGATGCGATAGAGGTCTGGAACGCAAACGTCGAGAGGAGGAACGTTTCGACGAGCTGTGCCTCAACCAGAGGTGCGCGCACGATCGCGATCGGCTCGTTCGGAAACACGGGCGTGCCTTCCGGGACTGCGTACAGATCACCCGTGAAGCGAAGCCGCGCCAGTGAATCGAAAAACTCCGGAGGCGCATTGTTGAAATGCGCCAGCGACTTCAGGTACGAAAGCTCTTCGGCTTCGAATTGAAGCGAAAGCAGATATTCGACGGCTTGCTGCAAGCCCGTGGCGAGAAGGAAATTCCGGCTATCAGGAAGTCGCCTCACAGACAGTTCGAAGGTAGCGATTTCCTCCGTTTTCCCCGCGGCAAAGTAGCCCGCCGCCATGGTGAGTTCGTAAATGTCGGTGTTGAGGGCTGACATGGTTTGCCGGTGGCCAGCCCTCTTCTTCAATGGAGGTGAGCGTTACTTCTTTCCACCTGACGCGACGGGCTTGATGGCGTTCCCTGCACTTAGCATATCGTCCACAGCCTTCCCATCCAGCTGGTATAGAGTTGGGTCGTTGTCACGACGCGCGAGATAGCCGTCTTTATCCTTCGCGAATTCCACTTTCTCGACGCGCTTTCCGTCGTTGGATGTGACGGTCACGCTAGTTGCGGGAGTCGTGAAACCTGAGGTTGCGAATTTCGTTGCCGAGAGATCGCGGAGCTTGTCAACAAAAGACTGGATGCTGCCCGGATCCATAGTCTTGCCGTTCAGTTTCCAATCGGTGCCGGCTCGGACGTAGCTCTTGTCCGAAGATCCGGTCTGAAGCTGAAGTTTGGAAGGATCGCTGAACCCGAAATCGAAGAGCTTCTTGTTACGGAAATCATCGGTGTTCTTTTCGAGTTCTTTGCCGAGATCGGAAGAAACCTTGAAGACACCCGGGACAACGCTGCTCTTCGCGTAGTAATCGTCTTTGTTCTTGTGGACCTCGAGCGTTTCGGTCCCGGAGTTATCGGTCACTTTGGCGGTTGCGACTTTTTGTCCCGACGCAAATGCCGCGGCGGCTTTCTTGGCATCATCGGCGCTCGACGAGAGATCCATTTTCGCGTCCGTCAGCTTGCGCAGGAGTTCTTCTACCTGGAAGTTATCCGCTCGATAAGGTTGCGGCTTCAGGATCTGCCACTCGTTCGCATTATTCTTACCGAATTCCAGGTCCTCCTTAGCGGAGTCAACATCGATGCGCGTCAAGTGATTGCTGTCGAATGTGAGCAGGCGCTTATCGCGGAGATCGTTCGCGCTCTTATCAAACAAACTCTTGACGGAAGAGGCAACCGCGTAGACCTTTCCGTCATTGTTGGCGGTAGCGTAAACGAGAGACCCCGCGGGAACGTCATCGCCAAACACGAGTTTCTGAGATTTGCCGTTCTTTTCGTCGACCGTGACCGTAAGGCTCGGTGTCTTGAGCCCGTACTTGCTCAAGTCGGTGGGTTTGTCTTCAACCACGTTGTCGGCTGTCACCGGGCTGAGCGAAGAGGCAAGACTATTGGCCGCGTCCTGATCGGCGTTGAGCTGAGACGGGCTGGTGATGGTCCATTTACCGTTCGCACGCTGAAGAGTGACGTCGGTGCCGTCCTTTTTTCTCAGATCGATCGATTGAATCTGCGCATCCGGAATCTCGACTAGCTTGGCATTCGACGCACTCGCCGTCGAGGACGAAGAGGCCGATTGCGGATGCTTCTTCGCCCACCACACTCCGCCGCTGAGAGCAGCGAGAACAACCGCTGCCACCAGAAGATTTCTTGGCTTCATCCTATCTCCGCTTCAGGTACGTCGAAACTCCACCCGCGATCAACAGAAGCGGAATCGCGATCATATCGATGTAGAAGAAGATGTTCATCTGACGCTGGTTCACGTTCAGGCGGCGGTCTTCAGGCTCCTTGGGCCGTATGGAGATCAGGTCTTCGTCGGAAGATAGCCAGTTCACCGCGTTCAGCGCGAGGTCACGATTGGCCTGGAAATTCAGCATGCCGTTAGTAAGAAAGCCGGAGCTGCCAACAACGACGAAGCGCCCCGAATTGTTCGCCTGGCCGGTGTTGTACGTACCGGCGGCCCCTAGCGCAAACGGTCCCTTCTTGTTGCTCGGGTCGCTCGGGTTGACTTCATTCGATGTCAGCTTCGTTGTGGCAATGGAGCGATCGCTGGTCGAGAACAGCTTTTGAACGGTAGTTTTATTGCCGTTCTTCACCTCGAGAGAACGGCTGACCGGGAAGCCCGTGAAGCGATCTTTGAGATCGGAAACAATCGGCTGAGATTCGTAGCTGCTCACGAGCGGGATCTCGGGACCGAAACCGAAGAGTTGACCCATCGGATTCTCCTCGAGTACGAGATCCGTTTGAGGGGTCACGCCCCAGCTTGCGAGCAAGTCGTTCAATCCCGTGTTGGACGCGACATGCTCGCGTCCGAAGTCGAGCGGAGGATCCAGCAGAATCATGGCGCGGCCGCCACCCTGGACGTAATTCTTGATAGCCGTAACTTCGTTCGGAGTGTAATCGGACTGCGGGCCGGCAACGACGAGAACGTTGCAGTCCTTCGGAACTTCCGTTTTGTCGATTAGCGTAATCGCTTGCGGCTGATAGTTATCGCGAGTAAGAAGCTGCTTGAACCCGGAGAGCCCGTTGCTGTCTGTATCATCGAGCGGATGCTCATGGCTCCCGCTGACAAAGCAGACTTTCCGCACGCCTTTCAGATCTTTGAGAAACGCTCCCGTAATACCTTCTTCGGTTAGCGCTTTCGCCTCTTCGCGGCGCGGTCCTACTTCGACGTACGCCGTGCCGGGAAAGCGAAGCCCGTACGCGCGAGCCACGGTGGGCTGCTTCTGGTAATCGATGTACTGAATGTGGATCTTCGGCGAGAGGTTCTTGTACCGGTCGAGCATCCCTCGAGCCTGGTCGAAGTTGCTGGCTTTATCGATATACGTGATGGTCGCATCAGACTTCAGATTCTTGACCATCTTCGCGGTTTCCTGGGACAGGGTAAAGCGCTTGTTGCTGGTCGTGTCGTAGGTTTTGTTGTAACGATTCGCCAGCCAGTTGACGAGAACAAGCGCCGCAATCACCACGATGGTGTAGAGACTGGCGGTTGCTCCGTAGCGCGCCTGCCTGGCGGAAACGGTGTTCTCGCGGACTCGTACAGGTTTGGGATCGGTAAGCAGCGCCATCTTACGCCCTCCACCTTAGCGATTCGAGTGAACGGGATGTAAGAAACAAGCCCAGGAAAATCATAGACAGGTAGTAAACAAGATCTTTCGTATCGATGACGCCGCGCGAGAAGCTCTCAATGTGGCTGACGATGGACAGGTAATTCAGGACCTGCACCGTATCGGAGTTCCCGAAGGATGTGGTCCAACTGAGAACGAAGAGCAGAAGTGAAAGCGCGAATCCTACCGCGCCGGCCACGATCTGGTTCTTCGTGAGTGTCGAAATAAAGGCGCCAAACGCCAGCAGACAGGCGCCCTGCAGAAGAATCCCGATCAAGCCGGTGACGACAGGTTTCCAATCGGGCTGCCCATAGATGAAGAGGAACGAAAAATCGCAGATGAGAATCAACAGCAGGGCGCCGTACATCAACACGGCCGACAACCACTTGCCGATTACGATTTCGAGATCATGGACGGGCGATGTGGCCAAAAGCTCGATGGTGCCCTGCCGCTTTTCTTCGGCGAACAGGCGCATGCTGATGAGCGGGATGAGAAACAACCCCACCACCGAAATGTTCGAAAGAAGCGGCGCAATAACTTGCTCATTCATGTTCACCGGTCCGCCTTGCCCGCTCATCTGGCCTTCCAGTGAATAGCGCACGAAGATGGCGCTGATGAAGTAGGTGAAGTAACCGCTCAGGAACCCGAAGATGGTGAGCAGAACCCAGGCGATCGGGGAAACAAAATACGAGTAAAGCTCGCGGCGGCAGATGGTCCAGATATTTCTCACTGAACACCTCCATCAACAACGGCAGGCATGTCACCCGGTTGACCTGTCGCTCCGGTGAGTTGCAGATAAACCTCTTCCAGGCTGAGGGTGTTTGATTTCATTTCAAGCAAATTCCACCCCGCGAGCACGATAGCGCGGGCCACATCGGGGCGCGGATTGTGTTCCGGCAGGCTGTCGACTTCGAAAAGAAGCCTGCCCGGGAGAACGCCGCGCTCAATCACTTTACTGACACCAGGAACCTGTTCCAAGCGCTGCCGCACGGCAATAGAATCATTCGTACCGTTGGTATCCACCTGCACCTGGACCGTGTTCCTCCCGCGGTGTTTCAGGTGCTCCACCGAGTCGGTGGCAACCAGACTTCCGCGGTTGATGATGATGACTTTCCGGCAGACCGCTTCTACCTCAGGCAGGATATGCGTGCTGAGAATGATGGTGTGCTCGCCGGCCAGGCTCTGGATGAGTTCGCGTGTCTCGGTAATCTGTTTCGGATCCAGACCGGAAGTCGGCTCGTCAAGGATCAGGACATCCGGATTATGGATGATCGCCTGAGCGAGTCCGACGCGCTGGCGGTACCCTTTTGAAAGCTTGGAAATCAGCTTGTCGCGAACATCCAGCACGGAGCATCGCTGCATCACCTGTTCGGTCCGGCCCTTTACCTCGGAACTCGGAACGTTCTTCAGATTTGCGACAAAAGTGAGGTAATCCTGCACACTCATCTCGGGGTAAAGCGGAGGCGCCTCCGGCAAATACCCGATTCGCTTCTTCACATCAAACGGCTGCTCAAAAACGTCGTATCCGGCGACGGTGGCCTTGCCTGCAGTTGGAGGCATGAAGCACGTCAGAATGCGCATGGTGGTGGTTTTCCCGGCGCCGTTT